>CAYLZQ010000082.1:0-816 GCA_964388045.1 uncultured Elusimicrobia bacterium
GCCTTCCACGGCAGTGAGCGGATAGCGCAGGTACCAGTCCTGGAGGCTGCGCAGGTCCGCGAGGCTGCGCAGGCCGCTGGTGTCTTTGAGGGCGTACTGGTAGACCCAGCCCACCCCAGTGGCGTCGGGCCCCAACTGGGTCCTCACCCCGTCCGGAAGCTGTGGGAGGATCTTGCTCAGGTACTCCAGGGTACGGGATCTGGCCCAGTAGACGTCGGTTCCGTCCTGGAAGATGACGTAGACGTAGGAATACCCGAAATCCGAGAAGCCCCGGATGGCCTTGACCCTGGGAGCTCCCAGCATGGCCGTGACGATGGGGTAGGTTACCTGGTCCTCCATGATGTCCGGGGACCTGTCCCAGCGCGAGTAGACGATGACCTGGGTGTCGGAGAGGTCAGGGATGGCGTCCAGGCGGGCGTTTTTCATGCAGTAGGTCGCCCCGGCCATGGCCGCAAGGACGAGGACCAGGACCAGGAAGTTGTTTTTGGCGGACCAGGCTATGAGCCTCTCGACCATCTTAGTGCCGATGCTCGGCCGGGGGCTTGGCCGGGGCGGGGGCCTCCTGGGCCTTGGCCCCTGTCTTGGAGATGGCCGCCTTGAGCCTGGACTCGGAGTCAATCAGGAAGTTGGCCGAGGTGAGCACCCTCTCCCCAGCCGCGACTCCCGAGAGGAGCTCGTAGTAGCCGTCAGCCTCGTGGCCGACAACCACCTCGCGCGGCTCCAGGCGGCCTCCCCCCAGGTCCACGAAAACGATCTTGCGCTCCCCGGCGTCGAGGAGTGCCTCCTTGGGGCGGGCCAGGCTCTCGCCCAGGTCCA
>CAYLZQ010000082.1:826-7772 GCA_964388045.1 uncultured Elusimicrobia bacterium
CCTCTGGAGAAGTTCACTTGCAACTTCAACCCTATGGCCGCGTCCACGTACATCTCGAGCTTGAGCAGCCCCTCCGGGTTTGGGACCTCGATGCGGACCTTGAGCGACCTTGTCTCGGCCGAGAGGATGGGGTCCAGCGCCTTCACCACGCCGCGGAACTTCCGTCCCGGATAAGCCGGGGTGGCCAGCTCCGCGCCCTGGCCGGGCCTGACCAGGCCGATCTCGTACTCGTAAATCTGGGCATAGACCCAGACCGTCCCCCCGGGCCCCCCCAGAAGGAGGTTGGTCGGCTGCCGGTCGGACCCCGCGATCTCCGCGATCTGCGCCTCCGAGAGGCCGAGCTGCCGCAGCCTCAGGAAGGAGGCCCGCACCAGAGCCCCGGCGCGCTCGTGCACGTCCGGCCAGGGGCTGTCCTTGACCCTGCCGCGGGCCCTGACCGCCTCGCGGTACTCGGCCATGGCGTTGTAGAGGTCGGGATCGTAGGCCACCCGGCCGGCGGCCCGCACGGTGAAGGCAAGCCTCCGGCGCCCGAGCTCCTCTGACTTCATTCCGATCATCTGCTGGCGCTCGGCCCCGACCACCACGGAAGCCTGGCCCGGGACAGGGACCTGGGGGACCTCCTCGGCGTAGACCGGGACGTAGTCCATGCCCATCTCGTCCTTCTTGGGAGCCGGAAAGGTCACCTCGGGCCGCATGGGGTGGCGATAGTAGAGGGGCTTGCCCTGGCCGGCCACGTGGGTTCCGCAGACCGGGCATGAGACCTTCTGGCCCGGCTTGAGGGGAAGCTCCATGGCGCAGTTCGCCATCCGGCACTTATGGAGGAGGCATATCTTCTTGAGCGACACCAGCTCTCCCGCCCCCGCCTCCTCCAGGGGCACGAGCTTCATGTTGCAGATGGGGCAGTCCCCGGGCCTCTCCGAGGTGTAGGTGGGATGCATGGGGCAGTAGTACCGCGCCGCGACCCTGCCGGCGGCCCCGTGGCGGGAGTGCCTAGTGGTCCAGAGGGCTAGGCCCCCGCCCAGAAGCAGGAAGGCTGCGGCTGAAAGGATCAGGATTCTTCTCATGGGGCTTGCAGCTCCCGGCCGACGACGCGCTCCAGCTCAGCCAGGCGCTGCTCGTATTCGGCCACGTACTGGTAATATTCGAGCCTGAAGTCGAGGAGGGTCCTCTGGGCGTCCAGGAGGTCGAGGAAGCTCGTCTTCTCGGCCTGGTAGCCCGCCTCCGCGACCTTGAGGGCCTCCTCGGCCTGGGGAAGGACGCTCGTCCTGTAGATCTCAGCCAGGCGCTGCGCGGTCTTGGTGCGGACCCAGCGGCTCTTGAGCTCCGAGAGGGTCATGAGGGTCTCTGCCTTGAGCTCCGCCTCGGAGGTCTCACTCTCGGCCCTGGCCTCCTCCAGCCTGGCCGCTGGCTTCCAGAACCAGAGGGGCAGGGTGAAGCCCAGTATCCCGTCATGGGTGACCCCCCGCATCGGATCCGTCCTGCGGCGAACCTGGACCATGAGGTCCGGGAGGAACTCGGAGCGCGCCAGGGCCAGGGAGCGGGAGGCCCTCTCGGTCGCGAGGAAGGCCTCCCTCAGCTCCGGGCGGCCGGAGAGGGCCAGGCCCTCGAGGTCTTCGAGCCTGGCGTCGAGTCTGGGCTTGTCCGGGTCTCTCGGCAGGCCCAGGGGGGCCTGGGGCCGCCCCAGGAGGGCATTGAGCATGGCCTGGGCCAGCTCCTTGTCCTGGACGATGACCACGCCCATGTTCAGCATCTTGGTGAGCTCGACCTGGGCCTTGAGGGCGTCCAACAGGCTCGCATGGCCAACCGCGTACTTGGACTCGGCCACCCGTGCGAAGCGGCGCACGAGCTCTATGTTCTCGTTGTAGAGGTCCAGGCTCTTGTAGGAGAGATAGAGCATCGCGTAGGCCGAGCGGGTCCTGGCCAGGACCTCCCTGACCTTGGCCCTGTAGGCCTGCTCGGCCATGCCAGCCTCCTTGGAGGCGCGGCTGCCCCTGAGGTAAAGGGTGGTCGGGAATGGGATCTCCTGGGTGACGGAGAAGGACTTCTCCTCAGGACTTCCCAGGAGCCCTCCCCGGGAGTACATACGCTCAAGATCCACCCTGGGCTTCTCGGGGGTCGCCTCCTGCGCGATCCGACGCCTCGCCGCCTCCCATCTCTTCCTGGCGGCCAGGATCTCGGGATTCTCCCGCTCGGCTAGGGCCAGGACTTGGCGCAGGGTGATGCTCCCGGTGGAGACCTCGGGAAGGGCCGCCTGGGCCCAGGGAGCCAGGAAGGCCAGGCCTAGTGCTGCGACCCCCTTCATCCAGCCCCCTGGCAGAAGCCGCAGAAATCCTTCTTGCTTCCCGTGGCCGCGCGGCAGCCGCGGCAAAGGTCCTTCATCAGGGTCGTGAAAAGCCTTCTCTGCTGCTCCGGGCTCAAGACCCTCCGCAGGGCCAGCAAATGATCCAAGACCCTCTCCTCGCGCAGCCTCTGGAGCTCCGTGACCCGGCCCAGGGCCCGGCTCATGGCCTTGCGCTCGGGCTTGAGCGCCATCAGGAGCCGGCAGAGAGCCATCTCGCTCTGGGCCAGCTCGGCCTGAAGCGGGCCCATGGAGTTCCGGAAAGCCTTCTCCAGGGGCATGATCTTCGAGCGCTGCTCCGAGCTTAGGCTCAGGATATCGGGCCAGGTCTCGCTCGCCCAGAGGCTTGCCCGGACGATCTCACGCCGAACCATCCAGTCCAGGCAGCACCAGGTCCCGTAAGCCAGAAGGCCTACCCCAAGGACGGCCGCAATCAAGAAATGAACCCTCTTCATTCCGGAAGCATCCTCCTTAAATATGCGCTCCCCAGAGACAAAGAGTCCTGGGCCGCCCAGACCTGCAAGGGGGCGGTCTCAGGGACCGGGGGCTGGGAACTGGACCTATATAAAAAAGCGCCCAAACCGATCCCAACCACCCAGACGGCCAAACACCCGGCCAGGGCCGGGACAAACCTGGGAAGGGGCAGCCACCAGGAGGACTCCTCCTCTCTCACCCTCTCCCAGAACCTGGCCCTGAAACCAGGGGAGGGCTCGACCCCAGGCAGGACTCCCAGGAACTGCCAAGTCCTCTCAAGGGCTTGCCTCTCCCTCCTGCAGGCAGGACATCCCTGAAGATGGCTGGAGACTTCCTCAGGGCCTTCCCCGTCCAAGAAGGCTGCAAGCTGCTCCCTGGCTTCTTGACACTCCATGGCTTCCCCCTCAACCCTCTATACACCAGACCATGGAAAAAGTTGCGCTCATTCTGGCCCTGAGACATAGGGCAAAAGCAGCCTCTTCAAGCCCTGGCGGGCCCTATATAAGAGAGACTTCACAGCCTCCTCGGAGGTTCCCAGGGCCTGGGCGATCTCCTGGTAGGACATCCTTTCGAACCGGGACAGAAGGACCACCACGCGCTGGCTTTCAGGCAAGGCTGAGAGGGCCTCCTGCACGGCCCGGACCGCCTGCCCCCTTTCCAGGGCCTCGGGAGGGAGAGGATGAGAAAGATCCGCAGGCTCAGGCCTGGAAACTTCCAAGCCGACCCCAGGCCCCTCCAGGGGTTCCTGGGGATGGCGCCTTCTGTCCCTGAGCCTGTTGGACACGAGGCGCGAGGCTATGGAGAATATCCAGGGCCTGAAGGGGCGTCCGGGGTCGTAGCCCTCCCTTCCCTTGTAGACCCGGAGCAAGACGTCCTGGGACAAGTCTTCTGCCTCGGCCTTGGAATTCAGGAAGCGGAAGGCGAAGTTGACCAGATGGGAGGCATAGCGGTCAAAGAGGACGCGAAAAGCCTCCTCCTCCCCTGACCGGAACCTGGCCATCAGGGACCGGTCCGAGTCCTCCTCTATCCGACCCTGAGAACCGATCACCCAGACTCCCTGGCGGGAAACCGCCCCTTCAGGTCAGAAATCTTGGAAAGCCCCCGGGGCCTCTCAGAAATTCAAGGCCGATCAGAGGCTGCCCAACTCGTACTGGATGAGGGAGACAGCGGCGATCGCCGCGGTCTCGGCGCGCAGGATCCTGGGGCCCAGGCCGAAGACCACGGCTCCCAGGCTCTCGGCAAGCTCCACCTCCTCCTCGGTAAAGCCGCCCTCCGGGCCGACGAAGAGGTTGATCCCCAGGCTCTCCCGCCCCCGGTTCTGATCCGCCTCCCGGAGGGCCAGGCGCAGGCTCCCGGAGGCAGCGGCTCCCGAGAGCCCCTCCCAGGCCAGCAGGGTCAAGCCCTGGCAACCCCTGACCGCTTCCCGGAACTCGATCGGCTCCCGAAGCTCGGGGAGCTTGGGGCGCTGGCACTGCTTGGCCGCCGCCAGGATCACCCGGCTCCAGCGCTCCTGCTTGGCCTTCCGGCGCTCCGCCTCGTGAAGGAGCACGACCGTGCGCGGTGTGAGGACTGGGATGAAGGCCTCGACTCCAAGCTCGGTCCCCTTCTCAAGGACCAAGTCCCAATGGCTGGCCTTGAGCAGCCCCTGGTAGAGGCGGAGTGAGGCGGGCTTTCGCTCCTGGGCGGCCTGGAGAATAGCCGTGAGGGCCCCTGAGACCGAGCCGTCCCCGTGGATCTTCTGGATGACGCCTTCGTAGCGCCCGCCCTTGCCGTCGAAGAGGACCAAGGTCTGGCCCTCCCGATAGCGGAGGACCTTGGTGACGTGAAAAGCCTCGGGCCCCTTGAGAAGGAAGGTCTTGTCCTTGAGCGATTCAGGCGCGAGATAGAATTGAGGCACTTATTCCTTCCCGAAGATCCTCTTGAAGATCCCCTCGCTCTCCGGCTTGCCTTCCGGGGAGGCCCCGTCCCCGTGCAGGGAGCGCGCGAACTCTTCGAGAAGCCGCCGCTGGTGGGGGGTCAGGTCCTGGGGAACCCTCACCCGCACCCTGACCAAGAGGTCCCCGGAGCCCCGTCCGCTCAGCTTGGGCATGCCCTTGTCGCGCAACCGGAAGACGGCCCCGTGCTGGGCCCCAGGGGGAATCTTGATCTTGGTGCGCTCTCCCCCCAGGGTGATGATCTCGAGAGCGGTGCCCAGGGCCGCCTGGGCGATGTCGAGGCCCTGCTCCACCACAAGGTCATCCCCCTCGCGCTCGAAGCGCGGATCGGGCTTGACCCGGACCAGGACGTAGAGGTCCCCCGCGGGAGCCCCGCGCCAGCCCCCCTCCCCCTCCCCCGAGATTCTGAGGGTCGCCCCGTCGTAGACCCCCGGGGGGACCTTGACGCTCAGCTTCGCCGCGCGGCGGACCCTTCCCGCGCCCCGGCACTCCCGGCAGGGGTTGTCTATGACCTGGCCCTCCCCGCCGCAGTGGCCGCAGGTCTGGGTCAGGGAGAAGAAACCCTGGGAGAACTGTATACGGCCGCTGCCGCGGCACTGCGGGCAGCGCTTGAGTCCCGCGCTCCCCCGGGCCCCCGCGCCCCCGCAGGCCTCGCAGGGCTCGATCCTCTCGAAGCGCAGGGGGACCTGGGTGCCCCTGTAGGCCTCCTCGAGGCTGACCTCGACCTCGTATTTGAGGTCGCTGCCGCGCTGGGACCTGCGGCGCCCTCCGCCCCTCTCCCCGAAAAAGCTCTCGAAGAGGTCCCCGAAGACCTCGCCGACGTCCACCCCCCCGAAGGGTCCGGCCCCGGCGCCGGCCGCCCCGGAGACTCCTGCCTCTCCGTAGTGGTCGTAGAGCTCCCTCTTCTTGCGGTCCGATAGGACCTCGTAGGCGGCGTTGATCTTTCGGAACCTATCCTCGGCCTCCTTGTTGCCGGGGTTGCGGTCCGGGTGATACTGCATGGCCAGCTTCCGGAAGGCCGCCTTGATCTCGGCCTCGGAAGCGTTGCGGGGAACCCCCAGGAGGCTATAGTAGTCTTCCATATTCCGCCCGCGATCAAGTCGCGGACAATCCCTGACAACCGCTCATGCCAGGGCTTTTCTGCGACTACTTCTTCTCGTCGTCCACCACCTCGGCGTCGACGACCCCCTCCTTGTCCTTGCCGCCCTTGGCCGCGGAGCCCGCGGGCTCCTTCTGCTTGTAGAGCTCCTCGGCAAGCTTGTGGGAGGCCTTGAGGAGCTCCTCCTTGGCCTTGCGGATGCGGTCCACGTCCTCCCCCTTCAAGGCCTCCTTGAGGTCCGATATCCCGCGCTCGATGGCCACCCTCTCCTCCTGGGAGACCTTGTCCCCTTGTTCCCTGAGGGCTTTCTCGCATGAAAAGAGGACCGCATCGGCCTCGTTCTTGGCCTGGACCTTCTCCTTGAACTTCTTGTCCTCCTCGGCGTACTTCTCGCCCTCCTTGACGTACTTCTCGACGTCCTCCTTGGCGAGCTTGTTGGGAGCCGTGATCGTGATGTGCTGGGTCCTGCGGGTCCCCAGGTCCTCGGCGCGGACATTCAATATCCCGTTGGCGTCGATCGAGAAGCTGACCTTGATCTGGGGCACCCCGCGCGGGGCGGGGGGAATCCCGTCCAGGTCGAACTTGCCCAGGGAGACGTTGTCGGCGGCCCGCGGACGCTCCCCCTGGAGGACATGGACCGTGACGGCGGGCTGGTTGTCCGAGGCTGTCGAGAATATCTGGGACTTCTCGACCGGGATGGTGGTGTTCCTCTCGATCAAGGGGGTCATCACCCCCCCCAGGGTCTCTATCCCGAGGGTTAGGGGGGTGACGTCGAGGAGGAGGACGTCCTTGACCTCCCCGGTCAGGACCGCGGCCTGGATGGCGGCCCCCGTCGCCACGCACTCCATGGGGTCCATCCCCCGCTCCACCTTGCGGCCCACGTAGTCCTCCACGAACCTCTGGACGATCGGCATCCGGGTAGGGCCGCCGACCAGGATGATCTTCGTGACATCCGAGGTCTTGAGCTTGGAGTCGTTCAAGGCCTGGTCGATCGAGGCCTTGCAGCGCTTGACGATCGGCTCCACCAGGGCCTCGAGCTTGGCTCGCGTGAGCTTCCTGGCCAGGTGCTTGGGGGCGTTGTCGACCGCGGTCAGGTAAGGG
>CAYLZQ010000083.1:0-7757 GCA_964388045.1 uncultured Elusimicrobia bacterium
TGCCGGCGGGCCGCGATGTCAGTATGACGCCGTACTGCTTCAGTTTTATCCTCATTTCAAGCTCCAAAGGATCAACGTGATCGTGCCGATGGGCCGGGAAGGGAATCTGGCAAGCTCGACCCGGCAGTCTTTACCGAGGGGTCCATACTCCACCAAGCCCGCCCCGGATCGGCAGGCGAGCCCTCGAGTTGCGCTCGCGACGACGATGTTTCTGACGAATTTCAATCCGTTGCCCCTGTTCTCGGGAGCCCGTCCCGAGATGGTCTTCTCGAATGCGGCGACAAGAGCCGCCTGTTCGTCCGGGATCGTCGGGTCTGCACGCGACAACGAGCGGAAGACGCCCTGTCCCCGGTCCGCAATGCAGATCCACAGCCGTCCGCTGGTGGTCTGGGCTTCGAACCAGCATCCAGGGACATCGCGCCAGTTTCCAAGGTTGTGGTCAAAACAGTTGTTTCCTACCTCTCCAGCCACGGAAATCGCGAGCGGGAGTTCGTCTTCCTTGAGTCCGATTCTTGCGAAGGAGCTCAGGCGAGCCAGGCGGGCTGTGAACACGTCGCGCGTTTCACAGAAGAGGTCCCCCGGGCTTTCGGCAGGCTTTCCGGCAGAGCCAAACCAGCGGCGTACCCCGTCGAGCTGAGGTGCTCCCGCGATGAAATAGCGAGTCCTCGGGCCACGGCCGCGAATTTCAAGAGAGCCGGCGGCTATGAGGGACCTCAGGTGCCGATGGACCGCCTGCGGCGAAATGCCCAGGCCCCTGACAAGCTCAATCGGCCGCGCTCCGCCCTGTTCCAGGATGATTGTGACGATCCTGGCCCGAGTCTCAGTCTTCATAGTTTATAGTTTATTATATACTATAAACTATCAATATGCAAGCGGCGGGCGGCGGCGGGCGGCGGCACAAGAATGTGGGGGTGGGGTCCGGTGTGGCTAGCCGCGATTGCGGCGGGAGCAGTTTATTGGGATCTCTTATGGGTGGAGGAGGTCTGGATTCTTGCCTTTCACGCGATCCCCGTCGTGGGCCGCTCTCCGAAGCCAGAGCGGCCGAGCGCCTTGCCCGGAAGGCGCTCGGCCGCGGCCAGGAGTCCGCGAAGGATCGCCAGGGGGGTCGGGGGGCAGCCCTTGATCTTGATGTCCACCGGGATGAAGGACTCGACCGGACCAGAAACCGCGTAGCTTCCGGCATAGACCCCGCAGTTGATGGCGCAGTCGCCGGTCGCCACGACGATGCGAGGCTCGGGGGTCGCCTCATAGGTCTTCCGGAGGGCCAGCTTCATCTGGCGGGTCACCGGGCCGGTCACCAGGAGAACGTCCGCATGGCGGGGGGAGACCACGAAGTGGACGCCGAAGCGCTCGATGTCATAGACGGGAGTCTCCAGGGCCGCGATCTCCAGCTCGCAGCCGTTGCACGAGCCCGCGTCCACCTCCCGGATATGAAGAGAGCGTCCGCCCAGGAGGCGTAGCCCGGCCCAAGCCCGAGCCCAAGGCAGGCCGCAGCCAGGGCTCCCATGCCCGAGAGCTCGAAGAGAGAGGCCTCCCGGGCCTCCTCGGCGAGCCTGCTGCGCGGGAGGGCCAGAAACGAAATGCCGAAGGCTTTCACGAAGCAGGCCGCGGCCAGTCCCCCTGCCAGGGCCAGCGCCGCGGCCGTCAAGAGGCAGAGCACCCGGACCCCGCTCGCCGGGAGGCCAAAGCCCGAGAGCAGGGCCTGATAGGTCAGCCATTCGCTCGCGAAGCCGTTCAAGGGCGGCAGGGCGGAGATGGCCATGGCCCCGATCAGGAAGCAAAGGGCCGTGACAGGCATGCGCTTGATGAGGCCTCCCGGCTCAACTCCATAGAAGCCCTCAGGTACGAGTAGGAGGATGGAAACGGCGAAATTCATTGGCCGCTCAGGGGGCGGTTTGGTAAAATAAGACGATGAGGCTTTTCTTCCTGCCGGCCCTCCTCTGCGCCCTGGCCCTCTTCTGGGGCTGCGCCGGGTCCTCCCAGGACTCCCTCCCGGACCTGAGGCTCCCCACCCTCTCGGCCCGGCTGGGGGCCTCGCTGGCCTCCTGCCCCACCGCCAAGTGCCTGACCATCTATGTGGCCCCCTGGTGCGGCTACTGCCGGGCGGGAACGCCCCTCATCCTCGCCCTGCGCCGCCACCTCAAGGAGCGAGGGGTCGCCACCCGCGTCGTCGTTGGCATGTCGGGCCTGGAGGAGATCGAGGCCTATGCCCGGGAGTTCGGACCGGATACCCTCCTCGACCCCGAGGGCAGCTACCGGGTCGCCGGGGTCCCCCATTTCATCGTTTCCAACCAGAAGGGCGCGATCCTTCGCGACGTGGCGGGGATGCCCTTCGCGATCGAGAACGTGGCCGACTTCGCCTCCTACTACGGCCTGCCATAATGAAAATCGCCGTTCCCAAGGAGATCAAGAACCGCGAGTTCCGGGTGGGTCTGGTCCCGGGAGGGGTCAGGGCCCTCGTCAAGGACGGACATATCGTCTTAGTGGAGAAGGGGGCCGGCCTGGGCTCGGGGATCACCGACGCTGAGTACGAGGAGGCGGGGGCCCTCGTGGTCGCGGACAAGGGCAGGCTCTTTGCAGAGAGCGCCATGGTGATCAAGGTCAAGGAGCCTCTCGAGGAGGAGTACCCGCTCTTTCACGAGGGCCAGATACTCTACGCCTACCTCCACCTGGCCGCGGCCCCGGGCCTGACGGCCTTCCTGCGCAGGGCCGCAATCAAGGCCGTGGCCTACGAGACGATCCAGCTTGCGGACGCAAGCCTGCCTCTCCTGACCCCCATGAGCGAGGTGGCGGGGAGGATGGGGGTCCAGATCGGGGCCCAGTTCCTGGAAAAGCACTACGGGGGCCGCGGAATACTCCTGGGGGGAGTGCCCGGGACCAGCCGCGGGGTGGTCACGATCATAGGCGGGGGGGTGGTCGGGATCAACGCGGCCAAGGTCGCGGTGGGGATGGGCGCCCGGGTGAACATCCTGGACATCTCAGCCCCGCGCCTGGCCTACCTCGACGACGTCTTCGGCAGCTCCGTGACCACCCTGATGAGCCACGACGAGAACATCGCCAACGCCGTCGTGGGCGCCGACCTCGTGGTCGGCGCGGTCTTGATCCCAGGGGCCAGGGCCCCCAGCCTGGTGACCGAGGCCATGGTGGGGAGGATGCGCCCAGGCTCGGTCCTCGTGGACGTGGCCGTGGACCAGGGGGGCTGCATCGAGACCTGCGAGGAGACCAGCCACGACGACCCGGTCCGAATCAAGCACGGGGTCCTCCACTACGCGGTCCCCAACATCCCGGGCGCCGTGCCCAACACCTCCACCTACGCCCTGACCAACGTGACCCTGAAGTACGCCCGCGAGATCGCGCGGGGCCTGGAGGAGGCCGTGCGGCAAGACGAGGCCCTGAGCAAGGGGGTCAACGTCTATAAGGGGGAGCTGACCTGCCCCGCTGTCGCCCGCTCGGCCGGGGAGAAGCCGGCGGAGCTGGCGGCCCTGCTCTGAATCTACTTTTGCGCTGGCACCTGAGGCTCCGCGGGAGTCACCGAGATGTAGCGCGGCTCCTCCTTTGTGGGGGTTTGCCGCCCCTTGGGGCCCCTGGCCGCTGGGGAGGCCCTCTCCCCGTTGGCATGCTCCATCACGTAGGTCAGGGCCTGCCAGGCGCCCCAGCCCAGGAGGAGGGTCGCGGTGAGCCAGGCCCAGAGGGGGAGGCTCGGGGTGCCGTATCTTTCGGCCGGGGAGAGTCCCTGGGCCGGCTGCTCGAAAGACATGGGGCAAAACGGACAGGCCGTGGCCTCGGCAGGGACCTCCTTCTTGCAGGCAGGGCACTTGCGCCTCACGGGATGAGCTCCCTCAGGTTTCTCCGGGCGATCTCCCGGTAGCCCGGGTCCCGCGAGACCTCCAGGATCTCCCGGTAGAGGCGGATGGCCTTCTCCCTCCGGCCGCTCCTCTTATAGAGGAAGGCGACCATGTTCTTGATCATGGTCGGGCAATCCGGAGACTCCACGAGAGGCCCAAGCAGGCGGATCACGCTCTCGCTTTCCCCCTTGCGGTAAAAGCCGATGGCGGCCGCGGTGGCCTGGTACTGGACGTTGGCGGGATCGCGCGAGAGGGCGTAGCGCAGCAGGTCCAGGGCTTCCTCCGGGCGGCCCACGTTGAAGGCCAGGGCCCCGGCCGAGTAGAGGGCCGCGTAGCTGAAGAAAGGGTCGATGTCCAGAATGCGCAGGGCCCGAGGCCCAAGCTCGGGGTAGCGCCCTCCCGCCCAGTATCTCTCGGGATGCTCGGGGTGGAAGGGCTCGTGGGGGCGGGGCTCGGGAGCCTCTTGCGGCTCCTCCGGAGTCCCGTAGTAGACCAGGAGGCGGATCAGGGCCAGGTCCGCGGCCAGTCGCCTCATCCCGAGAGCGAAGAGGGAGGCTGTCTCCACGGCCCCCTCGGGCCGCAGGCGGATGCCCAGGGGATCCGGAGGGGGAGGAGGGAGGGGCAGCCTCAGGGCCCCGTTTAAGGCCGCGCAGGCGAGCAGCCCCAGGACCAGCCCGCGCATCTCAAAACTCCTTGCGGCGCAGGAGTTGCCTGGCCAGGAAAAGCCAGACTGAAGAATAGACAAGGGCATAGAGCAGCCAAATCAGAACGGCAGGCTCCGCTTGGGCTGAGCCTGCCCAGGCCCGGTCGCGGAGGTTGAAGAGCTGGAGATCAGGGATCACGCAGGAGGCCAGGTGCAGGGGGATCCCCCATGGGCTCCCCCAGGGGATCATGAACCTGATCTCGGGCAGGAAGTGCCCCAGGGTCCACAGGGTCCCAGCGATCGTGAGGGCCGTGGGGGCCGAGGAGGAAAAAAGCGCCACAAACGTTCCCAGGGCCGCCGTCACCAGGACCTTGAGGAAGGCCCCGCAGAGGGCCCAGGGATAGTCCCAGCTCCAGGCCCACCCCTTCCAGAAGAGGATGCTCAAGTGCACGGCGGACATGAGCCCCATGGAAACCAGGAGCGAGAAGAGCAGCCCCGCGAAGCGCCCCAGGAGGTAAGGGCCGCGGCCCACGGGACGCGTAAGGATGAGGGTGATGGTCTTGCTCTCCATCTCCCGCAGGATCACGGTCGTGGCCCCGTAGAGGGCTCCGGAGAGGCCCAGGAGCTCGATGAAGCCCAACCCGAAATCGAGGAGGACTCTGAGCTCCTGGTCCACGGCCAGGACCCCCAGGAGGAGGCTTACGTAGAGGAAGACGCCCCCAAAGACCGCGGAGAGGAGGAAGAAGCGGCTGCGCAGGTTCTCCTGCCAGGAGTTCGCGGCCAGGATGGCGACCGTCCTCAAGACCCTCATGGGCGGACCGCCTCCACGAAGAGCCCCTCGAGCCCTCCGGGTGCCTCCCTCCACTCCCGCTCCGCCAGGGTGCGCGCCAGCCTCCCCTCCTTGAGGATCCCGACGCGGTGGCAGATTTTCTCGAGCTCCGAGATGCTGTGGGAGGAGAGGACCAGGGCCTTGCCCTTTTCGCTCAAGGCCAGGAGCAGGTCCCGGAACTCCTTGATCGCCAGGGGGTCCAGGCCGCTCACCGGCTCATCCAGTATGACCAGCTCCGGGTCGTGGAGGATGGCCTGCGCCAGCCCCACCCTCTGGATCATCCCCTTGGAGAGCTCCGCGATCTTGCGGCCTCCGGCAGCCCCAAGCCCGAGCGCTCCCAGGACCTCCCGGATGCGGCCCTGAAGGCCTTTCTCCGGCAGGCCCGAGAGGCGGCCGTAGAAGCGCAGGGACTCCTCGGGGGTCAGGAAGGAATAGAAATAGGGAAGCTCAGGGAGAAAACCGACCCGGGAGCGGGCGGCCGGGTCCGAGGGGGAAAGCCCGAAGAGGGCGATCCTGCCCGCCGTGGGCCGAAGCAGCCCCAGGGCCAGCTTGAAGGTCGTGGTCTTGCCGCTTCCGTTGAGGCCCAGGAGCCCGAAGGCCTCCCCTGGGCGAACCTGGAGGCTTAGGTCCTCCACCCCTCGGGTCGCGGCGCTGCGCCCCAGGTGGCTGCGGAGGTAGACCTTGGTCACGGACTCCAGCGAAAGGACGCTCTCTTCGGGCATCTCGCGCGAACTAAAGCTTGACCCAACGCACCCCTGTGATCCCCTCGATGCGCTCGAGTTGCCTGCGCACGGAGGCCTTGACCTCCTCGTCCACGGTCAGGACCATGACGGCTTCCCCCTTCGGGGCGTGACGCCCCACCCGCATGTCCGCGATGTTGACGCCGCTCTGACCGAGGAGGAGGCCGACCTTGCCGATCATGCCCGGCGTGTCCCTGTTGGTGAGGACGATCATCTTTCCCTGGGGCTTGACCTCGACGGAGAGGCTCCCCAGGCGCACGATCCGGGGCTCCCCCGGGGCCATCAGGGCCCCGCTCACCGAGAGGGGCCCCTTGTCGGTGACCGCGGTCAGGG
The DNA here is from genome assembly GCA_964388045.1 of uncultured Elusimicrobia bacterium. GTDB lineage: Bacteria > Elusimicrobiota > Elusimicrobia > UBA1565 > UBA9628 > CAYLZQ01. The sequence continues at coordinate 6,391 of CAYLZQ010000083.1, forward strand.
TGATCAGGTGCTTGTAGCCCTCCCGTGGCATGGGGCCCACCGAATCCGAGGTCACTATTCCCCGCTCGCTGGCCAGGGCCGGGGCGCTCACGTAGGTGACCCCCTGGGCCAGCATCGTGGAAAGAAGCCCCTTCAAGGCCGCGACCGCCAGCGGCCGGCGCTGGGAGGGCTCAAACTCCCCCTGGAAGCTCGCTGAGAACTCGCGCAGGCCCGAGTCGAGCATCTGGCCCAGGAAGCGGCCCAGGGTCTCGCCGAGGCCCAGGAGCTCCCCGAGGGACTTGAGGGTCTCGGAGTCGAAGCCCGGAAGGTTCAGGGCGTTGACCGCGATCCCCCTCTCGTGGAAGGCGATGACGCTTCTCGCCAACTCCTCGGCGACCCGGCTCTGAGCCTCCTGGGTCGAGGCTCCAAGATGGGGGGTGAGGATCACGTTGGGCAGGCGCAGGGGGCTTTCCAGCGGCAAAGGCTCTTTGTCAAAAACGTCCAGAGCGGCTCCGGCAATGCGGCCAGAACGGAGGGCCTCGGCCAAATCGGCCTCGGCTATCAACTCCCCCCGCGCGCAGTTGACGAGGCGCGAGCCCCGCTTCATCCAAGAGAGGGTCTCCGCGTTGACCAGGCGCCTGGTCGCGTCAGTGAGGGGGGCGTGGAGGCTCAGGAAGTCGCTTTGCCCCAAAAGCCCCTTGAGGTCCAGGAGCTCCACCCCGAGCTCGCGGGCGGCTTCCGAGGAGACGAAGGGGTCGGTCGCGACCACCCTCATCCCGAAGGCAAGGGCGCGCCGGGCCACCTCCCGGCCGATCCTGCCCAGGCCCACAAGGCCCAGGGTCTTGCCGGAAAGCTCGCTGCCTATCCACCGGCCCCTCTGCCAGCGCCCGGCCTTGACGTCCGCGTCGGCCTGGGGGATGTTGCGGGAGAGCGCCAGCATCAGGCCCATCGCGTGCTCGCAGGCGGCGAGGGTGTTGGCGGAGGGGGAGTTCACCACCGCGATCCCGCGGCGGGTCGCGGCCTCGATGTCTATGTTGTCGACCCCCACCCCGGCCCGGCCGATCAAGCGCAGGTCCACGGCCTTCCCGATAGCCGCCGCGGTCACCTTGGTCTCAGAGCGCACCAGCCACGCCCCCACCCCGCGCAGGGCCTTGGAGAGCCTCTCCGGGGCGGGGTGGAGCTCGAAGCGGAGCTCGATGGCCGGGTGTTCGCGCAGGGCCTTCAAGCCCTCGGCGTCGATCGGGTCCGTGACCAGGACCTTCAACCTCTTCACGCCTTGACGCGGGAGAGCCTCTTGGCCAGGGCCGCGAAACCCGCCTCCAGGTCCGGACGGCTGATGAAGCCCATGTGCGCGATCCTCACGATCTTGCCCTTGAGCTGGGCCTGGC
>CAYLZQ010000084.1:0-7711 GCA_964388045.1 uncultured Elusimicrobia bacterium
GGAAAAGGGAAGAGGCGTCAACGACCCTTAGGTCGAGCCCTAGGGCTTGGCCTATGTATTTCTCGGCGCGCTCCCTGTCCCCTGAGCGCAAAAGCCCTGTGTCCACGAAGAGGCATTTCAGGCTTTTCCCGACGGCCCGGTGGATGAGGGCCGCGGCCACCGCGCTGTCCACTCCTCCGGAGAGGGCGCAGACCACGCGTCTTTTCCCCACCTGCTCGCGGATGGCGCGGACTTGGCGCGCAAGCAGGGAGGCCATGGTCCAGCGCTCCGAGAGCCCGCAGACCCCGCGCGCGAAGTTCTCCAGGATCCTGGCCCCCTGGGGGGTGTGGACCACCTCGGGGTGGAACTGGACCCCGTACCACCCGCGGGCCTCATCCGCGATCGCGGCGTAGGGGGCGCTTGCGGTCCTGGCCACGGCCTGAAAGCCGTTCCTGAGGCTGGTCGCCCCGTCCCCGTGGCTCATCCAGACCTGGAGCCGGCCCGGCAGGCCCCTGAAGAGAGGGCAGTCCCCCGTGACGGTCAGTTCCGCGCGCCCGTACTCGCGCCTGCCCGGGGCCACTCTTCCCCCGTGCAGGGAGACCAAAAGCTGCAGCCCGTAGCAGATCCCCAGCATGGGCAGGCCCAGCTCGAAGACGCCAGGGTCCGGGCGCGGGGAGCCCGAGCGGTGGACGCTGTCAGGGCCTCCGGATAGGATGAGCCCCTTGGGGCCGCGGGCCTTGATCTCCTCCGGGGAGGCCCGGTAGGGAAGGATCTCGGCGTAGACCTCAAGCTCCCTCAAGCGCCGGGCGATGAGCTGGGTGTACTGGCTGCCGAAGTCGAGGATCAGTATCCCGGGGCAAAGGGCTTTCTCGGAGGCTGCCGGTTCCATATCCCCCCTACTCCTGATGCCTCTCCCCCTCACGGGGGAGAGGGCCTTCGCGGAGGTTCCTTCAACCAGCCTCACTTTCCCATGCCGATGCGCTGGGCCTTCTGGAATAGCTTGCCCTCGGTCTGGATCGCGGGGGCGATGATGATCTCCGCCGTCTGCATCTCGCGGATCGTGGAGGCCCCCAGGGCCCCCATGCAGGTGCGCAGGGCCCCGACCAGGTTCTGGGTCCCGTCGTCCGTGCGGGAGGGGCCGTAGAGGATCTCCTCCAGGCTGCCCGTGATGCCCACGTGGATGCGGGTCCCTCGGGGGAGATTTTGGTGGGGGGTCGCCATCCCCCAGTGGTAGCCCCGGCCCGGGGCCTCACGGGTGCGGGCGAAGGCCGAGCCTACCATGACCCCGTCCGCCCCGCAGGCGACGGCCTTGCAGATGTCCCCTCCGGTGGACATCCCGCCGTCCGTGATGATCGGGACGGCGCGCCCGGTCCTCTTCAAATGGTAGTCGCGCGCCGCGGCGCAGTCCACGGTGGCAGTGACCTGGGGGACCCCCAGGCCCAGGACCCCCCGGGTGGTGCAGGCGGCTCCCGGGCCAACCCCGACCAGGAGCCCCGAGATCCCGGCCTCCATGAGCTCAATGGCCACCTGGTAGGTGACGCAGTTGCCGACCAGGACCGGGATCTTCATCCTCCGGCAGAAGGAGGCCGCGTCGAAGGGCTTGTAGAGGGTGCTCTTGTGGCGGGCGGTGGTGACGGTGGACTGTACGGCGAAGACGTCGCAGCCGGCCTCGGCCGCGATCGGGCCGTAGCGCTCGGCGTTCTGGGGGATGGTGGAGACGGCGCAGGGGACCTTGGCCGCCTTGATCTCCTCGATGCGCTGGGCGATAAGGTCCTCCTGGACCGGCCTGCGGTAGAGGTCCTGGACGAGCCTGGTCGCCTCCTCCGGGCCGGCCCCCGCGATCTGGGAGACGACCTCCCTGGGCTTCTCGTAGCGGGTGTTGATCCCGTCGAGGTTGAGGACCCCAAGGCCCCCCAGCTTTCCCATCGCGACCGCGAAGGGGACGTCCACCACCCCGTCCATGGCCGAGGCGAGCAACGGGATCTCGAGCCTGACCGGGCCGATCGAGAGGCTGGTGTCCGCCTCCTCGGGGTTGACGGTGACGTCTCCCGGGACCAGGGCGATCTCGTCGAATCCGTAGGCCCTGCGGGCTTCGCGGTCACGCCCGATGAAGAACGCCATCGCTTACCTCCGGGCCCATGATGCGAGCCTAGGACATTTTATCAAATTGCCCGAGCGGGCGCAAATAAGAGGAACGAGCGGGGTCTCCCAACGGAAGCTCAGCCTCGGCGCAGGGAAGTCGCCAGACGATTCCTCCCGCTCTATTTGGGCTCGGAGAACAGGCGCGCGGCCAGGGAGTTGATCTCTGTCCCCAGGTCCCGGAACCGGTTCGCGCGCCCGTGGGCCAGGATCAGCTTGGCCAGGGACAGGACGAGCGCGGCCAGGGAGGCCGCGGTGAGGGGGGCGGAGAGGGAGGGGTAAAAGCGCCAGCCGATCAAGAGGGAGGCCAGGGAGAAGAGGGTCAGGGCGACCCCGAGCACGGCCTGCCTCTTGAGGGCCGGCAGGTTCCCGGGAAGGGAGGACTTCCAGGCCTGGAAGATTTTCCTGAGGCTCGGGATTCCCTCGGACCCTCCCCTGGCTGCCGCCTTCACCGTCTCCAGGTGGTTGGGGTCCGGGTTGGACTCAGCCAGCCTCGCCTGGTCCTTGCGGTAGTCGAGAAGCGTGAAGAGGGGCCGCGCGATGCTCCCGTCTAGGGAATCCCGTAGCCTGGATACGGCCTTCGCGGCCTCAACGGCCTTCTGCAGTCCCCGCTCCTGTTCCTTGTTCCCGGCGGCCTCGACATCCTCGATCATCCGGTTGACCTGGTTGTGCTTGTTGACGTGGCTTGAGTAGAGCCTTAGCCGGGATTTTTTTTCCTCCGGCATCTCCTGGCGCTCCTTGATGTCGCGGATCCAGAACCAGAGGTCCGAGTTCTGGAGCTTGTAGGAGTCGAGCTTGGCCCTGGCCCAGGGCCCTAGGGGACGGCCGCGGATGTAGGCAAGGCCGTCTTTGAGTATCTCGTCTTGAAGGGCCTCGAAGGCCCGGCCTGCCGCGCGCCAGAACTCCTTGGCGTCACCTTGGGAGCCGGCCTTCTCCAGAAGGGGCTCGAAGCGCTCCTTCACGGCCTCGAGCGCCGAGCGGTCCTCCCTGGCTTCCCGAAGGTCGAAGGACTCTCCTTGAAAGGAGGGCAGGTCCAGGCGGGGCTGGTAGAGCCGCAGGCTGATTTCGGGCTGCTCAAGCCAGCTCTCCTGGCCCGAATAGCCCGAGACCCCTGCCTCTCCCTCGGGGTCAGGGAAAGGCTCCATCCCCTCGTCATCGTGGGGGCCCTGCTCCAGGCCCCGGCGAGTCTGCTCCAGGCCCTCCGTGATCCTCCTCCGGGCTCTTCGGTCCGCCATCCTCTTAAGCTGGGTCAGGATGGCCTCCAGCGCGGATCTGTTGCGCCCCGAGAGATAGGGGGTAGACTCCAGCAGGATGCCTTCCGCCTCGTCCTTGGCTTTCGCCAGGCCTTCGTCCGGTATCTTCTCGGCCCCGAAGTTCTTGATGAGTTCCCCGGCCTTGGCGTTCGCCATCAGGGAGGCCTTCTCCGCCGCCTTGCGCACGACCATCTCCTGTTGGGCGGGGGTGAGCGCGGCGAAGGATTCAGGCGTGAGCTCCTGGCCTTGCTTGAGAGGCTCCATCAGGGAGAGGAGGAGCTCGAATCTCTTGAGGTTGTGGGACTGGCTCAGGTCCAGTTGGACCAGGGCTCCGATCGCGGGGACCTGGGAAGCGACCTTCTCAGGCCCCCATTGGTTGATGGTCTTTCGGACCAGAGAGGCCATGGCCGCCGCTTTGGCCGCTTCCATGGGCTGGGAGGCCCGGATGCGCATTGGCGCAGCGGCGGCCGGCTGGAAGAGGCAGGCGGCCAGGACGAGGCTGCAGAGTAGCTTCATGGTTTCTTTCCTAGATGCTATAAGGCTTTCCTTAGCTGCATCTGTGCCGGGCCTTCCCAGGCCCGGCCCAAACGGCTTTAAGGAATCAACCATTTCCTCCGCAATATGCTCGGTCATGGGCATAGTATGGCCCATTTCGGAGAAATCGGCTTGGGGCTAAAGGCCCAGGGGAGTAAAGTATTTTGGACTACTTGGATTGGGCCCGAAGGCTCACGCCTTGCTGCGGCCAGCTCCCCCAGGATCCTTCAGGTCGCGCTTCCAGGCATGAGCGCGCAGCTCCTTGAGGAGCCTGGCGGGGTAGGGCCTGCTTCCTGCCATCCTGGAGTTGGCCTCCACGTGGGCCGCCCGGCGCATGCCTGGGATCACGCTCGAGACCTCGGGAAAGCTCAGGCAGAACCTTAGGGCCGCGGCCGCCAGGTCGGGCGCTCCGGGGACCAGGACCCTCTCCACGGCTTTGGCCCTGCGCGCCGTCTCCTTGAGAAGCCCTCCGGAGAAGTAGCCCCTCCGGAAATCGCCTTCCTCGAAGACGGTCTCCTCGGCGAGGGTCCCGGCCAGGCCCCCTTCGTCGAAGGGGACCCGCGCGATCACGCCCACCCTGCGCTCCCGGCAGAGGGGGAAGAGCTCCTCGGCCGGCTCCTGCTCGAAAAGGTTGAAGATCACCTGGACCGTGTCCACGAGCCCGGAGCGGACCAGCTCGAGCGCGGTCTTGGGGGCCCGGTCGTTGATCGAGACCCCCCAGTGTTTGATCTTGCCGTGCTTTTTGAGGACCTCCACGGCCTTGTAGGTCTTCTCCCATTCGGGGTCCTTGAGCCAGGAGTCGTCCCAGACGTGGAGCTGCTGGATCTCCACGGCTTCGGCCTCCAGGTTCTTGAGGCTGCGCTCCGTGCACCGGATGATCCAGTCTGCCGGGAAGGTTTCCCGGAGGCTTCCCCGGCTCGGCCACTGGAAGTTCTTGGGCGGGACCTTGGTCGCCACCAGCGCGCGCCTGCCGGCCTCCCGGAAGGCCCTGGCGATGAGCCTCTCCGAGTGTCCGTCCCCGTAGACGTAGGCGGTGTCGAAGAAATTGATCCCGAGCTCCAGGGCCCGGCGCAGGGCCGCCAGGGACTCGGAGTCCTCTGTCTTTCCCCACATGGACTTGCCGATCCCCCAGGCCCCGAAGCCTATCTCAGAGACCTCGAAGCCGGTCCGGCCCAGGATCCTCCGGCGCAGGGCCGCTGCGGTTGGCGTGGTCATGGTTTCCGCTCTGCCGAGCTCCGGTTTCCGGCTCTCGCCTCCAGCCATTTCTGACCGAGCGATAACGCGAGGGAATGCCGCTTCGATTCTCCGTTGGGAAGCGGCCTCGCAGACCCGCTGCGCGGGTGCCCCTGCTCGGTCATTGGAAGCCTCCTTTCCGGCATCCAGTATATCAACAGGGCTTTTGGCCGCGCAATGGCCCGACGCTCCTGGTGTCCGACGCTCCTGGGCCTTTGGACCTGGCGACTAGCAGGCCTTAAGACACTATCGGATGCTGGTGGAGGTTTCTATAATCAAGGAGTGAACCCCTCTGCCCCAGGCGGCCGCCTGTTCCCAGGCCTGCCGCTCGCAGCCGCCCTGCTCCTGGCTTTGACCGGGAGCTCCCAGGCCCTCTCCCCGCGCGCAGGGGCTCCTGTTTTCCGCGGCGCAGGGCGGTTCCATGGGCCTGCCCTCCCTAGGCAGGGGCCGAGCTTCTCCTCCCAGCGCGCAACAGCGGTAGGCGAGGCCGCGGGCCTCAAGGGGCTTCCCAAGCTTCCGGGATCGCTCATCCCTCCCAACCAGGCTCCGGGATTCGAGGGTCTCGTCTTTCCCGTCAGGATCCAGCCCGCGGTCCGGATTCCCCCTGCCTCCCAGGCCCTAGGGTTTGGGGCCCGCTCCTTGGATTCTGTCCTGCGGGAGTCGGCAGAGCTTCCGGTCTTGGCCGGCCTCGCGTTCCTGGCGGATGGGCTCTCTGGGGAGCTGGGAGGCGCAAAGGCCTTCGGGGACTCCAGGCCCTTGGGGGAGTTCTTCGACAACTCGAGGCCTGGGGATGGGGATGTTCCATCCTCCGGCGAGGAGCCCAGCTCCCCGAAGCTTCCCCCCGGCATCCTCAGCGTTTCTGTGGACGAGGTCCGCGCGTTGGAGGACGTCGAGAGGCTGATCCCTTCCTGGACCAAGAATGATCCCAACGATCCCAAACTCAAGCTCAAGGGGGCGGTCCAGAGGATGGCCCCCTACCACGTCCAGACCTACCATGACGCCTATGGGGGGTTTTTCGTCGCGATCGACCTTTCCAGAAATCCAGATCTCGTCCATGTCCTTCCGGAGCAGGAGTCTCACGAGGTCAAGCTCATCAAGAAGATACAGCTCTGGACCAAGGACCTCCAGGTCGTCGTGCGCGAGGAGGGCAAGACCCCGGACCTAGTCCTGGCCGGGAGGGTGACAGAGCTCAAGAGCCTCATGGGCAAGGAGGTGGACCTGACCTTCCTGGTCAACAAGGCCAACAACCAAGTGCTTGAGCATGCCCTCCGCCACGGCCTCGGCCCCGGGGCCGCAGCCGTGGACCTGACGGAGGAATCCCAGGTCCCGGTGGCGGAGATCCTCTCCAGCCTCGACGCCTGGCAGGCCCTGCCTGACGGCTCGGCCCTTCCCAAGTACGATCCCTCCCAGCGCGTCAAGGGCAAGGTCTACAAGGGGTTTTTCGTCAAGCAGAGGGTCTACTTGGAGAAGATTTTCGTGTTTGCGGGGCTGGAGCTCAAGGTCTTCGTGCGCCAGGCTGACGGGACCTTCAGGGTCGAGGAGCCTGGAGCCATGCCCTTCGCCTGGCTGGGTCTTGACTCGCCTTTCCAGCCTTGCCGGCCCGCCTGCCTGCCGCTCCCGCCGCGCTCGGGCTCTTCTTCTCTCGCCGCGCTCCTCGCTTGACCCTCTCGGCCCTCTCTGCTATAAACAGAGGATGGAAAATCAAAAGCCCCTTTCCCGTGAGTTCGAGCTCAACATAGCCCTGGGGATCATCCTTTCCCTCGTGACCTGCGGGCTCTACAACGTCTACTGGAACCACCAGCAGTTCAAGGCCATGAACCAACTGCTCGGCCGGGAGGAGTACAAGTTCATCCCCTGGCTCCTCCTCTCCCTGGTCACCTGCGGGATATATCACGTCTATTACGAGTACAAGATGGGCTCGGAACTCTTCGCCTACCTCAAGGAGCGCGGCATCGAGGTAAGCCACAACCTGCCTCTCATAGGGCTCATCCTGTCTTGTTTCGGGCTGACCATCATCGCCGACGCGGTCTACCAGCACGAGCTCAACCGCCTATGCGCCTGAGGCTGCGGAGCTTCGAGAAGCTGGCCCTCGGGGCCTGGGCCTTCGGGGCCTTGCTCGCCGCCGGGATGGCGGCTGGCCTTTTCAGCCTGGGAGCCCTTGAGAGGATGCCCCTCTGCCTCTTCAGGGGACTGACAGGGATTCCCTGCCCGGGCTGCGGCATGGGGCATGCCATCCTCCTTGCCTGGCAGGGGCGGTGGGCCGAGTCCTTCTCTCACCACCCACTGGGGATTTTGCTCTGGGCTCTCTGGAGCCTCTGGATCCTGCACGGGCTCTGGAACGCGGCCCGCGGCCGGGAGTTTTCATATGGCTTCCCGCAGTTGCGCGGAACCCTGACCGGGAGCGCAGCGATCGCTGGAATCCTCCTCATCCGCCTGCTGCGCCTTGGCTCCGGCTGAGGCCAGCAAGCCGCCGTCTCAATTTGTTAGAATACCCGCGATTGCGGGGTGGTGAAACGGTATCACGGGTGGCTCTGAACCACTTATTCTAGGTTCGAATCCTAGTCCCGCAGCCA
>CAYLZQ010000085.1:0-7702 GCA_964388045.1 uncultured Elusimicrobia bacterium
GTCCCCATCAGGCTCGCAAGCTCCCTGAAGTCCTGAGACGCAACTAACGCTCATGTTCGGCCGCGCGCTATAGATGTTCGGCGCGCGGCGGCAGAAGCGCGGTGTTAGGCGGCAGCGCAATCAATTTGCGCATCTTCACACATTCCATTTCTTCTCCGCTAGCGAAACGACGGGTACCGCGCGAAAGGGCCGCGTACCCACAGCGACGATAAAACGACTCCGCATTCAATGAGGCATCGAGTTGCAGAAACGGGACCTTCCGCGTCATGGCCGCGCGTTCCAACTTCCGCACAATCTGTGTCCCGATTCCTTTCCGACTCGCGCGTGGATGCACATAGACGGCCCGCAGCTCATTCTGTTTTGGCACGATGCATCCAAATCCGGCTATGCCATCCTGATCCTCTGCCACGATGACCACCACCTCTCCGCCGAGGATGGTTTCTCGAATCCTCTGGTATCGAGTTTCGTCCGGTTCGCGTGACCACACGGCGAGAATCGCGGATGGATAAAATGAAGACGCCGTCTCATGAACCGCCGCGAAATGGACTTGGATGATAGCCTGTGCATCCACGGGCCTGGCACCCCGGATTAGGACTCTTCCGCCCGCCCCTTCGTTTTTCCGTACGTTCATCATCAACTCCCGGCGCCCAAGATCCCCAATTTCCAACGGGCGGTCGGCCCAGTGCTTCCCCTGTCGTAATCTGAGCGCCCACGCCCTACCCTATAGGGGAGGGGTGGCACCTGGACCATCGCCCCCTGGGAGGTGCTCTCATTGGTAAATTTCACGCCGGTGGCCCAAATCAACGATGACGATTAGAAGCTCTCTGTGATGGACTTCGTATAGGATTCGATAGCTGCCCAATCGATAGGACCACAAGCCCCGCAATTCCCCATGCAAGGGCTTCCCCTGACTTGGATCCCGGGCGATTGCCTGAAAGGAGTTAACAAAACGCTGATACAGTTTCCTGTCGGACCTGAAAATGCGGTGAAGGTCTTTTCCCGCCTGCCGACTAAGCTCAATCCTATACACTCTCTATCCGGCGACGAAGTGCTTCCAGGGATATCGTTTTGCCGGCCCTCGCCTCCTTCCAGGATTTGCGGATCCTCTTGATGGCCGATTTGTCGGCAAGAATGTCGATAGTCTCCAAAAGGCCTTCGTAGTCCTCAGGACTTATCAGCATCATCACTGGTTGCCCACGCCGGGTCACGATGTAGCGATCCAACTTGGATTCAATCGCATCTGCCACATGGGGCAATTCGGGTCGAAGCGCCTTTAGTGTGATCGTTCTCGTCATGGTGGCCTCCCCAACTAAGTATACACTGTAGGGTATACTTTTGCAAGGCCCAGGCGCACGCGTGTCAGGCGCGCGCGAATCACCCGAGATTTTGTCATAAGGGCGGGGCCTGGGCCGACGCTGGTGCCGGTCCCGATTCCACCCGCACGGGCTGCGCCAAAAAGCTGACCAGCTCCCTCTTGACACGAGCCGGAAGGGGGCCTATCCTTCTGGGAGACCCCGGACCCCTTATGGTTTTCCGCTTCCAAGCCGTCCTTTTCTGCCTTGTCCTTAGCGCCCTGATCCCCGTCCATGCCCAAGGGGACAAAGAGCCTGAGAAGGGCATTGCCGACATGGCTGGAAAGGCCGTCGGAGAAGGCGCGCGGCCCTCCGAGACCCTGGAGCAGGCGCTCGGCAAGATCAAGGCGATCGAGCTGCGGATGCTCCAGCCTGGGGGTTTGAAGCCCGAGGACCGAGAGGCCCTTCCAGCCCATTTGGAGACCCTCAAGTGGCACGTCGAAAGGGCATACGGGGAGCGCGCGGCCACAGACCCCGGGTTGAAAAAGCAGGTCGAGGGGCTCAACAGGCTGATCGCGGCTGCCAGCGGCTGGGCCCGCAGCCAGGGGACAGGCGCCAAGAGCGAAAGCGACGCGCAGGGGGGGCTGGCCCATCTCCTCCTGGGCCAGTCCCTCTCCAGGATCCACCAGCAGGCGGCCTTGGTCAAGAAGGCTTCGCAGGCTGCCGGAGAGCAGGCCGGCAAAGGCCAGGGCAGCCCCACCCAGGAGCCCCCCAAGGGGGAAGCCATTCCCTCGGTCCATCAGGCGGCCAAGGGGGAATCAAGCCCCGCCGATATTGGCCAGGCCAGGGGCCCTGGGAGTCCGGGCAGGTCCGAGGCCAAGACAGAGTCCAGGGGTCCTCAAGAGAGGCTCGAGGGCGGGCAAGAATCTCCGGCCGAGGAATTCCTCAAGACCCATCCGGAATGGGCCGCCGAGGGCCTTGAACTGGACCGGGAGCAGCGCGCTTCCGAGAGGAAGGGCCTTCTCCTGGCCGGCCGGATGGACGTCCTCTTGGGCAGGGCCAGAAAAGCTGCTGAAGGCTTGAGCCTCGAGGCGGGAGAAGGAGATCTCGCGGCAAGGCAGTCCGGCAGGGGCCCAGGAGGAGCCGCGGGGCCTGCGGCTGAAGGTTTCCGGCCCTCGTCAGCCAACGACGTCAGGTTCCTCCTGGCCTCCATGGCGGTCCCTGCGAACGTTCTGGGCGCGGCGCTTGGGAATGCGCGCTTGGCCATACGCAACCAGGCGGTGGTGAATCTCCATACCGGGCGCGGGGGGGCCGAGGAATTGGGGAAGCTCAGGACTGAGCTCGAGAGATACATGGCGATCTATCGGGAGGTGGTCAGCCAGTACGACCCCAGCGCCCCGGAGTTCAAGGACATAGGCCTGAGGGAGAAGAGGATCCTGCACTGGCTCAAGACCTGCCAGTTGGTCTCGATCTCGACATGCAACGACATAGCCAGGATCACCGGGCTTTATCAGAAGGGCGAGCTCAAGTGGGAGGAGGTGGAGTTCCTGTCCCGGAGGCTGATGGCCAGGAAGGCTGGAGGCCCCAAGGCCCCAGTCCGGCCTGGGAAGCTTCCAGGCATCCCGGCCGCCCCCCCGAGGCCCCGGGAGCTCTCGGCTGAGCTCGATGATCTTAAGCTCAAGCTGCGCCTTCTCGAGAAGAGGATCGAGAAGCTGGAGTCCTGGGTCGGATCCAGGGACGTGCCGCGCATGGGCCGGAAGGACTGGGAGGGCTTTCTTTTCAGCCTGGCGGGACTCAAGCAGGAGGCAGGGGCTGTGGAGAGGCTCCTCAAGGAGCTTGAGGCAAGGTCCTGGGACCTGGTCGAGGATTCCATGCTTCTGGAGGAGCTCAAGGGGGAAAAGGAGAAACTCTTCGTAAGGAAGGGCGCCCTTGAGAAGTGGCTCTATCTCTCTCCCCAGAGCGAGACCGGGGACCTGGCGCGCAGGATCATGGCCGCTGTCCTGCCGCGGCTGCCCCAGGACGCTGATTCGAAGGCCCTCAAGGACTTGGAACTCGCGATCGCCTACAAGCTTGGCGCGGGCAAGAGCCTGGAGGATGAGATTTCGGCCTTAAGCCGGATGTTCGACGCGGAGGAGCTCCTGGGGGCGCTGGCCGCGATCAAGGAGGTGCTCGAGTCCCAGTCCGGCGGCCTTTACCACAGGCAAGCGGATTGGATCGCGGCATTGACCGGGAAGGGGCCGCAGCAGGATTTTCCAGGCGTGGAGCTTTCCATGGCCCAGGAGGCCATTCCTCCGGAGGCGCAGAAAGAGGAGCCGGTGAATGAGGAGGCGCTCCTTCTCAAGCGCGGGATCAGCGCTCTTTTCAGGCCGGGGCCCAAGGACGATCGCGGCCGGCCTTGGCTTAAGGCCCTGCGGGCCTTCCAGGCCTCGGCCTTCCCCATGGTCGCGTTCGATGAGCTGCGTGAAAGGATCTACGAGTTCTCGCGAAGGCTGGAGGACGTCCTCCAGGAAAAGGACATCCTCTTTTCCATGGGAGCCAGGCGCCAAAGGATAGGAGATCTCGGGCGACGGATCGCGGAGGGGGAGATCCCCGCGGCGGAGGAGTTCAAGGGGCTCAAGGACGAGATAGAGGCCCTCTATGAGCATCCACATTACAGGAGACTCGACTACTCCAAGCCTGGCGAGCGGGAGCTGGCGAGCAAGTTCTCAAAAGAGTTTTTCGATTTGTCGTTCACGCTCAGGCTCATGCAGGAGGATCTCTCCAAGAGGCTCGCGGAGGAGGACAAGAGGGCCAAGAGGCTTGAGACCGACATCCTCAGCCTTTCCGCTGAGGTCAGGCTCAAGACAGACCCCCTCCCCAGGAGAGAGGATGGCCGGCTTGACCTGGAGGCGATCACCAGACTCGAGTACGAGGACTGGGCTCGACTGGCCGCTGGCTGGAAGGGGAAGTGGAGGGATATCGAATGGAGCTGGGAGTGGCTTGCTGAGCGCAAGAAAGGGAAGCTCCGAGGAGCTTATGAGAAGGCCAAGAGGCTCATGGAAGCCGCGGGCTGGCTTGAGGCCCAGGCCGAGAAAGCCCTTCCGGCGCGTGGGGAGGATCTCCGAGTGCGCTTGGAGGGCGCGGACATGGAGACCCTTCCGACTCCCCTGCGCAGGCACTATGCCCTCTTGGAGGAGAACTACGGACCCAGATGGCGCCAGGAGAAGAGCAGGCGAGAGAGACTTCCAGGCCAGTCCTCCAGGGTCAGGCTGCTTGGCGAGTTCAAAAACGACTACTTTTCAGCGGCCCGGGCCGTCTACGACATGGCCTCCGCCAGGGGAAACCTCTGGGTGGAAACCCATCTTGAGGAGATCGAAAAGGAGCTCTGGAGGCGTCTCTTTCGGGAGAATTTCCCGCAGGAGCTGCTCCAGCTTGAGAGCGCCATGTTCCGGGCCTGGGCCTGGTCAGCGCACGAGATATACGCCTATTACCATTTCCCGCCCAAGATCCAGGAGAAGATATGGGCCTGCTTTGTGGATGCCGGGAACTGCGACTCTCCCCTGGGCCAGGGCCCATTGCGCGAGTCCTATTTTCTGTCGAAGAAGGGGGAAAGGTACGCGGTCGGTTGGGATGACGGTTTCTTGTCATTGGACGATTCGCTGGCTGCGGAGCTCGGCAAGCGCATGGCAAGCCTCGGCCTTCCTGAAGAGCAAGCTGCGGCTTTGGATTCCCTCTTCGACAACTTCCGCAAGCGCAACGAGACCTGGCTTTCCGCCCATGTCCCTTCCAGGACCGATACCCTTGAGCCAGGGACAGCCGTTGTTTCCGGCCAAGGGCGCAAGGCCTCTGACCTGGAGAAGGCCAGGGCCGAAGAAATAGCGAAGGAGCGCGCGGAGCCGGAGAGGGCCTGGGCCTCCAGGGGGCGGGTGGTGCTGGAGCACCTGGCCGCGTACTACCTTCGCTATCTCCTTTCAGAACCCGGGAGCCACTCTTCGGAGTTCCTCGATGGCTTGAAACGCGCCTCGGGCATGGAGACCGGGACATTGCTGCTTTACCTCAAGCAAGCGGAAGAGGCCCTGCGGCATTCCAAGCTCGGGAGGAGCTATCAGGAGCTCCAAGAGAGAATTTCCGGCCTGGGGAATGAGGCTGAGGGGAGGGGAGTCTCTGAGAAGGCCATCGAGCTTCTCAAGGAGGAGCAAGGGGTCCAGGACAAGGCCTTGAAATGGATGGCCCTCAGGGGAGGGCTGGACCCCAAGGCGGCCCGGGATGCCTTGCGCGAGATCGCGGGCAGGGACTGGGTCGAGGGCGCCAGGTCCAAGGAGGTCAAGGCCGCCGCCCAGGATTTCCTCAAGGCCCTGGAGGAGGCCAGGGAGCGGAAGGCTGACAAGGATTCGGCTCGAAAGCTTCGCGCGGCTCTCGAGGGCCTCCTGGAGAAGGCGCGCGGCCTTGCGCTCAGCAAGGCCGGCATGCTCACGACAGCCTGGATCAGAAGGCTTGTGGCGAGGGAGGAAGGGGCCCTTGAGGAACTTGAGCGCCTCCCCTGGCGGGCGAGGGTCGTTTCCCTGCGCCAGGTCTCCGCCGTGCTCCTTGAGGCTGGAGGGCTTCCCTTGGAGGAACTGGCGGCCAGCCAGGAGCTCATACTCGGGGAGCTTAAGGGCTACCTTGAGATCCTCCATGGAGCCGATGGGGAGAAGGTGTTGGCCGCTCTCAAGGAACTACTTGGGAAGGGGGGAACGGAGCTCTCGGATTTCGCGGGGTCCCTGGCTGCCACCGCAGCCTCAGCGGAGGAGGCCCTGGAGCAGGTCCTCTCAGGGAATGGGCCGAGCTTTGAAAGAGCGCGCAAGGCCCTTTTGGGCCTGGGATTCGCCGTTTTGGACGCGGAATCCCTGCTGACCACTCCGGACCTGGCCAAGGAGGTCGCGGAATTCGCCGAGGCATCCGGCATCGCCGCTGGAATCCTGGAGTTCCTCCACAAGGAGTTCCCGGAGAGGATGCGCGCCAAGGCCCGGGACCTCGGGCTCCTGGGGGACTGGGAGAACTACCAGGGAAGCCTTAAGACCTGGCAGGATCTCGCCTCGGAAAATCCGGAGCTTGCAGCAGCCTACTTCTCCTTGCAGGCGGAGAAGGAGAAGGCAGGCAAATACCTGCTGGGGTCGCAGGGGTCCTGGGTCCCCTACCTTGAGATCCCAGGCTGGCTCATCGGCTTGCCCCTGGAGGCCTTGGCCAGCCGGGTCTCGAGGACCATCGATGGGGTGGAATACGAGGGCATCCTTTACGCGATCCCTGACCAGGAGGGGGGCCGCAGGGATGTCTTCTTCAGCCTCACCGGGCTTGCCGGAATGCTCGAGGAGTTCTCCCGGGACGGGAAGGCCATCCGCAGCCTCAAGGCCCTGACCGCCGGGAGCCGCCTTGATCCCCAGGATTTCGTCCAGGATCCGCTGGGAGCCCTCAAGGACGGCCGGATCGCGATCGAGGGGCCTGGGATCAAAGGCGCTCTTTGGCGCAAGGGCAGGTTTTTCCAGACTCAAGAGTCCGCAATAGGAGGAGGGTTTCTGATCAACGGCGGTTTCTTCAAGGGGCTTCTCGATGAAAAGCTGGCCTATTACGAGGGGACCTGGAATGAATGGAAAGAGGGGGCCACGGGGTCCTATCACCGCTATGAAGGGGGCAGGCTCGTAGAGTCCTACGACGCGCAGCAGGGGACCTACACCTCCTACCGGGAAGAGAGGAGGCAATGGGAAGGAAAGGAGATCAAGGTGACCATCGCCCTGGAGGGAAAGGGAGCCTCTCCCAAGGCGCGGGTGCTCTGGGCCGCGGCCCAGGTGGGTCCGGAGCTCACCCTCAGCTTTCTGGACCCTAAAGGAAAACTGCGCGAAAAGCCCTATGCCCAGATCTTCACCGGCTCTTCCGCCCAGGGGTGGGCTCGCCATTTCGGGCTTGAGGACGCAGGAGAGATCGAGGCCCTGCACCTCCAGGACGATCCTTCCGAGACCACCCTCCTGGCCTTGGACCGCCAGGGGAGGCGCACCCTCTACGCCTCCTACGACAAGACGAGCAAGCGCTGGACCCGCACCCATCAGGCCGAGGCGGATGGAAAAACGATCCGCGCCTTCGCGAAGTCCAAGAAGCCCGGGAGCGTGGAGGTCAGCGAGGAGGTCGAGCTCTGGCAGGGTGGCAAGGAGAGGCTCTGGGGGATGGAGACGGCTCTTGAGGGGAAGACCAGGATCGTCCGCAGGCGGGCCTACTGGGAGCATAGGTGCAAAGGCGTCAGGGAGCTGCCCGAGGATGTTTGGTTGGGCATCAAGGGGAGCCTCTGGGAGCATGAGGAGGCTGATGCCAAGGACCAGGAGCGCTTCAAAGACTTTTCTGCGGGCCGGGTCTGGTTCGCGAACCAAAGGGCCCATGACCTTGTCTGGGAGCGCATCGAACAG
>CAYLZQ010000086.1:0-7618 GCA_964388045.1 uncultured Elusimicrobia bacterium
TGCCGCCTCCCTGCTGGATCGAGGGATTCGCGTTGGCGAGCTTGAAGGCCAAATTGCCCAGCCGTGGGCGTCTTTTGGAGGGATCTCCACGAGGATCATACGAGTTCCCCCTCCCAGAGCCGCTGGCAGAAGATGCGCCAAGGGAGGACCTCGACTCCTCCCGAAAGCCGGCGGGGAGCGGGGTCGAGGCTGACGACGGCCGTCCGGCCGACGCGGTGCTCCTCCTGGAGGGCGCGCAGGCCCTTCGTGTGCCGCTCATCCGCCATGGGCACGGCCTTGAACTCCAGGGCGAGGTTCATGTCGCCGACGATGAGGTCCACCTCCAGGCCGGTGCTCGTGCGCCAGAAGGCCATGGGCAGGCGCCTTTCCTCATAGGCGAGGTAGGCCCGCACCTCCTCGATGAGGAAATGCTCGAAGGCCCGGCCGAACTCCTCAGTCCCCCGCTGGATGGCGATGAGGCCTTTGAGCGCCCGAACCACGCCTGCGTCGAAGAGGTAGAACTTGGCCGTCTCGATCAAGCGCCTCTTTTTGCGTTTGCGCCAAGGCTCCAGGGCATGGCCAAGGAGGGTGTCCTCCAGGATCTGGAAGTACTCGCGCACGGTCTTGGCCGAGACGCCGCAATCCCGGGCGACATTGGCATAGTTGATGATCTCCCCATGGCTTGCGGCCACGGCCTCAAGGAAGCGTCCGAAATGGGGGATATGCCGGGCCAGGGCTTCGGCGCGGATCTCCTCCTCGATGTAGTCGTAGACGTACCCCGAGAGGCTCCGCTCCGGCTCCTCCTGGAGGTAGTGGACGGGGATGAGCCCGTGGTTTACGATGCGCCCCAGGTCCGGGTCCTTGAGCTCCCGGGTCGTGAGGGGGAAGAGCTCGAAGCGCCAGGCGCGCCCCCCCAGGAGGTTTGCGGCTCCCCGGCGGAGCTTTCGGGCGCTCGAGCCGCACAGGATGAAGCGGGTCCGGGTGTTTTCCAGGCACCAGTGCACCTCGTCAAGAAGGGCGGGGACCTTCTGGACCTCGTCGAGGACGACCTGGCCGGGCTGCTGGGAGAGGATTTCCTCCCTGAGGAGCGAGGGTCTCAGGGCAAGCCGTGTCCGCAGCGCCGTATCGAGCAGGTCGTAATGCCTTGCCCCGGGAAATTGCTGGCGCAAGAGGGTCGTCTTTCCAGTCTTGCGGGGCCCCCACAGGAAGGCAGCATTGTGGCCCCGGAGGTCGATGCGGAGGATGCGAGGAATAGATAAGCGGGAGCTCACTCCACATAATCTAGATTATCTGAATGAAATCTTCAAGGGGGGTTCCTGAAATTGTCACAGCCTAGCGCCGCTGGACTTACATTCGGCAGTTGGCGCGTGCCTTGCCTGGGGGGTCTTGGCTGTCGAAGTAGGAATTGCCTTCATGAGCCGTGCGATATCACCGGGAAGGCTGCGCCTGGGCCTCCAGGCCTCCTAGCTCAGCAGGCAGCTTCTCGGCAGCCTGGCGCAGGGCTTTATAAGCCTCCTCCCCCAACTGCCCGCGCACGAATTCGAGGAGCTTGAGAGTTCCCTCTCTCCTGCCGCCTCCCTGTTGGATCGAGGGATTCGCGTTGGCGAGCTTAAGGGCCAGCTCCAGCTCCGCTGGCTGCATGCCCAGCAGGCTTGCCGTAATCAGCTCCCTGCTCCTTGCTTCGAGAACCCAGGCTGGCTGGGCCTCGCGCAGGGCGCGGAAGGCCACGACCAGGTTGTAGTGCGTCTCGTAGGAGTCGAGAGGCCCACGCTCGGTCGAGAGCCTCAGGGTGCGGTTTTGGATGTCCTGGCCCGAGCGTTCGTCCAGGGGATAAATCTCCAGGCCCTTCTCGGTCAGGGCGACCAGATTCCACTTGAGGAAGATGTTGTTCTGGGCGTGGAGAAGGGCGTCCTGGCTTTTGCCCCCTCCAGCCTCCCAGGCTGCCCTGGCTTGCCTCTGGAGGAGAAGGGAAGGGGTTGATTCCGGATTGAGGCTGAGCTCCAGGGGAGCTTTCCCGGGCTGAGCCACTGTCAGGGTGCCCCAAAGCCCTGCCTTCTCCTCGTCCGTCTTGTACCTGCCGTAGAGGTTGACTTCGTTGGGGCTTGCCTCTGGAACCCCGAGCAGGACCTGCGCCACGTCATGGCCTCCCAGGAAAAAGACCTTTTTCCCGTCCCGCAGGCTTGCGTAGCCGTTGCCGGGTTCGAGCTTGTTGAGCGCCTGGTAGAGCCCCTGGTAGTATCCGATCCATTTTGGGCCGGCCTCCGGGGAGGAGGGCCATTCGATGGTCTTGAGCCTTTCCTGGTAGAAACCCGAGGCCTTGATCTGCTCCCCGGGGACGAGCCCGCTGAACTCGAATTCCTTCTCGGTGAGTTTCCCGGGGTCCAGCCTGCTCCCCTGCGCGTCAAACAAGCCGCCCCTCTTGACGCCGGCAGGCTCCTCCAAGGGCTTCTCGGGCGTGGTCATCCTTCGCAGTTCTTCGGGAGCGGGCTTGCGCTCGGCGCCTCCCTCGCGGATCCTGATGTCAGCCACTTCCTGGAGCAAATTGAGGTGCTCCTCTCTGATCTCGGTAGGCTCCAGACGGAAGACCTCAAGGCCCATTGATTTTAGGTCCTCGAAGCTCCATTCCTGGACCCTTCTCATGTTGGAATCAGCCACCAGGAACTTCCAGGAGCCCTGCTTGACCGCCCCGAACAAGGCCACGGCATGGCGTCCTCCGAAAAAGCCGATGCTGGCAGGAACAGGCCCCTCCCTGGTGATGTGATCCACAAGCTCGGATTCGCTCTTTACCTGCTTCTGGCGCAGGTTGTAGCCGAGCGCCTTGAAGGTCCTGACTTTGTCCTCGAGAAAAGCGCCGCTCTCCCTGAGGAGCCCTTCCTTCTTGAGGTGGGGGGACTTCTCTGCTTGAAGGTCCTTGACCTTTTGGGCGAACTCCACGAACTTCTCATAGCTCAGAAAGCGCGTGACGTTGCGCGCTGAGGGAAGATTGTAGACTGTCCTGAGGAAGCAGTCACTCTCCAGGCCCTGGAGCGGGATGCGCTCGGAGCTGACCAGCCCGCGCACGTTGTCCGGATTCTCTCCCGCAATCCTCAGGATCCTGTTGAATCTTTCCTGGCTTGACTCAAAGAACATGGGCAGGCGGGCCGCATGCTCCCCAATGGCCCTTGCCAGGTAGCGTGCGGATGAGATGAAGCCCTTTTCCGGGATCCGGCCAGGGCCTGGGACCTGAGACAATCTGCTCTTGCCGGGATCGAACTGGAACCAGGCCCCCTTGGAGCTTTGGTAAAAGACCCCTGCCTCGTTGTAAACGACGCTTCCTTGCCTGAGGTGGCCCTTGCCCTCAGCAGTTGATATCCTCTGCGCTCATGAAACCGAAGATGAATCCTGTGGAGGCGGGGCTGCTCAAAAGAGTCTTTGCAGCCACCTGGGAGGAGATGAGAGGAGTCTCAGAGCAGGCCACAGCCCTCAAGGAGGCGAGGAATCTGGCCGGGGACCCTTTCTCCGCCGCACCACTCTCCCAGGAGGCTCAAATCCTGGGAAAGCCCGGGAGCGGCCTCTACCCCTTGGCTGCCAAGGCCCTCAAGGTCCCGGATTCGGTCCTGAAGGGAGCTCACCGGGAGCAGGCCAAGAGCTGGGAGGAGCTTAAGGCTGCCCTCCTTGAATTTGGCGTTGACCAGAGCAAAGCCGCGGAGGTGATTGCCTCAGCCCAGGGGAAGGGACTTAGCCCAGGGACTCTTCAGAGCGCGGCAGCAATGATAAGGCTCGACGAGGCCCTGGAACAAGGACGAAATCCCAAATCCCTATCGAAAGGGGCACGATTGGAAGAGAAACTGCTCTCCAGTATTGCCAGAAACAGGGCCTCGGAGCTTCAAGATGCGCTCAATGAGGTGTCCAGCAGGATGCCGGTTGACCAGGCCTTGAACCTGGATCGCACTGTGAAGGAGGTGACAGAAGGAATCGTGCAAGACACTATCCAGTGCGCGGGTGGCAGCTTCGATCGCTGCTGGTGGGTCAATGGCGATGCGAAGGGTCTCAAAAATTTAAAGGAAAAGGAAGCCAAGGAAAGGTTAGCGGCTCTTGAAGAGGCACCTGAGATTTGCCGGAAGTTGGGACCAGTGAAATACGGCCAGTATAGTGTCGATTTTAACAACGGAACCATTAGGGCAGCCTCCGGAGAAGAGCTTGCCCGGGCCAAGGCCACCGGCGTTGGCGGAAGGGCTGGATCCACGAGTGGAGCTGGAGGCAGAACCTCAACCAGCATAGCAGAAACGACTCCAACAACCCAGGGAATTAAGCCGGAGATAGGAGTGGGTGCAACAGGTTCGGCAGGCACAGTCGAAACTCCATCCGGAGCTGCGAGGCAAGCGGGAGCAAGCAGCGAGGAAGCAAAGGGAGTCCCGCTGGAGGAGGGAGAGGCAAGCAAGGGGGCAAGCAATGTCGAGGCTCCCTTGGGATCCGGGACCAGAACCGGAGGCGAGGCCCTAGCCCCCAGGATTCCAGGAACAGCTTCCCTCCCGCCGGGGACCAGAGGAAGGACTCCTGGAGGCACGCCAGGTGTGCCTGGAGGAGGGGCGGCTGGGGAGGGAAGTCCGGCTGGGAGGGCTGGAGGAGGGAGTCCATCCGCAGTCCCGCCTCAGGCGGGGCAGGCTGGGAAGGCTGCCATGCCTTCTGCCGGAGGGGCTGATGCCCCTTCTGCAGGAGAGACTGGGAAAGCGAGGGGAGCCCCTCCGGCACCCCTTGGGGGCGTAAGCGGAGGGTTGTCGGAGGGCAAGGGCCCTCCGCCTTTCTCCGAGGATCATCCTGCGACGGACCTGAGCATGAAGATAGGCCATGACGAGGTGCCTGGGGCCAAGCAGGCCGCCCAGAAGTCTCCAAGCAAGGCAGGCGCCCCGGAGGCCCTGGCCGCGGCTCTCGGGAACGATCTCTTCAGGCTTTATTCCCAGAAAAACCATCCCGGGTTCTTTCAACTCATTGATCCCAGTTTCGAAGCCGGGGAGCTTGACCTTAAGAAATTCGAGCTCAGAGCCGCGGCTGACTGGAAGCTCCCCTGGATCAAGTTCAAGCACCACGCGGGCCAGGTCAAGAGGGAGGAGAACAGGATCAAGGTGGTTGAAAACTGGGAAAGGACGATGAAGCTTCTCTCCAAGCAAGTCTGGGATTCAGGCAGGCAATCGGTCACCTTGATTTTTTCCGACGGGAGGCTGGTGGGAATGGAGGGAAGCCTCCCCTTCCCGATCTCCGGGGAAAAAGGAGACTTCTCCATTCGCCATGGCACGATCGACGGAAAGCCGGTCACCAAGCCCAGGCGCGTCGAGAAGGGGGCTTTGCCCTCCGCAGGCAAGCGGCCTTAACGGCCTCGCGATGGGCCCAGGGGTGTTCTTCCAAAAGGCCCGCACGGAGCTTAAGCGCCAGGCGGCGCAGGGGGAGGTGCTCCACAGCGACGACACGGCGATGAAGATCCTGGCATGGATGGGCAAGCGCCGGGAGGCGCACCTGCGGGAGCTCTCGAATTAAGCCTGGCGGTTACGATCTGCACACCCAATGACTGGGTCCCCTGCCTGTCGTCAACCGCTTCATCGGGTGTCTCGACCTCTACCGAATCCTGGCCGCGCACGTTCCGGCCCCGGACCGAGGCGCCGGTCTGCCTTATGCCAAGGGGCTGGGGATCCTGCTGCGCTCCTTCCAGGGTCGCCTCAGTCCCAGGGAAGGCCTTATCAACGACTGTCAACGACTTTGAAATCTATAACCTTGAAGATCAGGCCCTCTCTCCTTGCCGCTCCTCGCCGGTAGGGGACCGCTTCTCCCCTGATTTCAACCAGCACAGTCCCCGGTTCCCCGACATATTCGTCCTCAATAATAATGCGGGGGTCCTCGCCGACAAACTTGTAGAGCGCCTTGGCAGGCAGTCCTTCGGCCTTCTTCCAGGCCTCAAGCTCTTGCAGGCTCATACCGCGGTAGAAGACCCCTTCCTTGACCCTCCCCTCGGCCAGGCCCTCGGCAAGCTCCTCAAGGACCTCGTCGATATCGCCGGTCTTCTCTCTTTTGGTCTGGATCTTATTTAGGAGCGCTGCCCTGGAAAGGACTCGGTTGCGGATTTCCTGGCCCAGGGGAGATTCGAGAGCGATGCCGCTCTTGCTGAGATAGGAATGGAGGGCTCCAACGGGAGAGACGCTCCCGCCAGCCCAGTTCCTCTCCAGAAAGAAGCGATTGGAGTGTTCAATGGCAGGATTCGCAGGAGCAGCCTTGCCCTTCTGGGGCGCCCCTGCCAGTTTTGCAGAGGCTCCATCCTCGAGCCCGCCCCTCTTGGCGGCTCGGAGTCCCTCCGGCCCCATGGGCTCCCCGCCCTCGCCCGCTGCGCGTTCCGCCAGCAGCAGGCCCGCTTCGCGGAAGTCCTTCTCGATCGTGCGCAACTCGGCCATGTCCTGGGACTTGAGGCTCCTGAGCTTTTCCGCCGCATCCCGGCCGCCCGCCTCCTTGGCGATCTCGGAGGCGCGCCTCGCGGCCCCGAAGTCGATGAGCGTGAACTTCTGCCGGCCCGTCTGGGGGTCCTGGGCGATCAGGATGTTCCCGGGATTGAGGTCGCCGTGGAGGATCCCCTTCTCATGGAGCATCTCGACGCCTTTCACGAAGCCTTGCCAATCCCTCGCGTTGAGGGCCCTTCCCCCTTCCAGCCACCCCAGCACGGTCTGACCGGGAGCTCTCTCCATGGCCAGGATCGGCACCTCGCGGCCATGGCCGTAGATATCCCGCGCCAGTCGGGGATCCATGGTGCCCAGGCCGAGCACTTCAGGGACCGCGAAATTATCCGGGAAGTTCCCCTTATCCGTCATCCCCCTAACCTCCCGCAAGAGGCTTGCTTCCCGCAGCATGGCGCTGCGCGCCTCTACGGGGGTCTTCTTGGACTGCACCCCGACGTACTCCGGGGTCTTGACCGCCACCCCCCTGCCCCCGGAATCCTTGCCGAGGAAGGTGGCCTTCATGCGGCCCGGCTTGCGGTCCAGAGTGAACTGGAGCGTTTCCGTCCTGCCGCCTGCCAAAAGCACGATCTTTCCCGAAGGGCTTTCCGGCGCTCTTTCGGGCTTCCCAGCCTCGGGAGGCGCGCGGGCCTCGGAACCCTCCCCTGGCAAGGGATCGGTTCCTCCCCTCTTGGCTGAGGCAAGCTCCGCGGCCTCCGAGGTCTTTAAGCCATGCTCCCGTTTGTAGGCCTCGACCGCCGTCCGGGCGTCTGCCATCTCCCGGGGAGTCATGGCCTTCCTCGTGTTCAGGGCAAGACCCCCCATGGTCCCGACCAGGGTCGCGAACTCCTCCGCGGTCGCGTAGTGCCTCTCCCCTGTGTGCGAATCAAGCCAGGAGACATAACTCCGGCCGTCAACCCCCTTGAGCAGCTTGTCCACGAAGACCTCGTGGACCTGTCTTCCACCCTCCATGACGAGGCCCACGGAGACCACCCGCCCCTCCATGGCTGAACGGATGACGTCCTGGGCCTTGACCACGTCGAAGGAGACCCCGTATTTGAGAGCCGCCGCCTTGGTCAGGGTCAGGAGCTCCGTGGCTGAGAGCCCTCCCCCTTTCCCGAAGCTGAACCCGAACTCGCTCTCGGCCCATGCCTGAAGCTCCTCGACGCTCACCCGCTTGCCTGCGG
>CAYLZQ010000087.1:0-7582 GCA_964388045.1 uncultured Elusimicrobia bacterium
TCGTGTGGCTCGACACAGGCTGGGGCTCCTACAGCCTCTTTACCTCTGCTCTCGGAGAGACCAGGCCCGCCCTGGTGCCCCATGCCCTGGAAATGGCCGAGTCCCTGGTCCCTGGGTTTTCGAGGCTCTCTCCCGAGGATACCGAGCGCGAGCAGGCTCATTTCAGAGGCCTGGCCTTCAAGATCATGCTGCGCGATCCCCTGGCCTATGCCCAAGGATTGGCCCGGAGGCTCTCCCTTTTCTGGAAGCCACTCTGGATTGCGGTCCTGCTGGGACTGCTGGCCCTGGCTGCCAGAAGAAGCCCTGGGCTCGAGGCCCTGCTTCTCGTGGCAGCCTCCTTCCTGGGCTACGGCCTGATAGGCTTCTACGAGGAGTACCGCGTCGGGGTCCTGCCCGTGCTCTCGGTCCTGGCCGGCTGCGGCTTGGCCTGTCTTCTCGGAGGCCGTCCGGCCAAGTCCTCCTGGGCCTTTCCAGCCTTCCTAGGTCCCTGCCTGGCCTTCTACCTCGTCTTCTTGGGATTTTCCGCTGCGGAGCTCTGGAGCTACGGCTGGCCGAGCAGCCGGGACAGGGAGGAGAGGGCCACGACCCCGCCCCACCCAAGAATCCTCGAGCTCTGGACCTCTGGGGTCGCGGCCAGCCAGGGCCGCTGGGAAGGAGCTTTCAGCTTCTCGGGAATTCTCTGGAAACTTCCTCCCGAGAGGCTAAAGGGGATGCTTCGCTACGCGGATTGGCTGGCGCGCGCAAGCTCTGGAGCTCCCAGGGCCTATGCCCTGCGCGCCGAGATCCTGGGCTTGCTGGGAGAGCCTGGGGCAGAGGCGGACTTAAGGCGCGCCCTGGCCGCTGATCCCGGGAGCTTCCAGGCTCTCAAGGCCTTGGCGGATTTTCTGGTCAAGCAGGGCAGGGCTTCCGAGTCCCTTCCCGTCGCGGAGCGCCTGGTTGGGATCTCCGAGGGTATGAGGCCCGAGATGCGCTCCCAGGCCCTGCTCTCACGCGCCAGGGCCTTCGCGTTTCTAGGGGCCCAGGCCAAGGCCGAGGCTGATTTGAAGGAGATCCTGCGCCAGAGCCCGGAGGATTTCTACGCCCTGCTGGGGCTCTCCGAGTCCCTCTGGCGCCAGGGAAGGCAGCGGGAGGCCCTGGCCTACGCGGACCGCGCGGTCGCCGGAGCCGGGCAGAGGACGAGAGCGGAGCAGGCCCGCTCCTACCTGGAGCGCGCCAGGATCCTCGAGAGCCTGGGCTCCAGATCACAGGCCGAGCAGGACCTGCGCAGGGTCTTGGAGGTCCGGCCCGGCCATGCCCAGGCCCTTGAGGAGCTCTCCAGGATCTGCCTTGAGACCGGCAGGCGCTCGGAGGCCCTGGCCCTGGCCGACCGCCTGCTGGCCTCGGAGAGCAAGAAGGAGGGGGCTCGCCTGCTCAGAGCGAGGCTCTTCCTGGACCTCAAGGAGCCGGGCCGAGCGGAGCAGGAACTCAAGGAAGTCGAGGCAGCCTCCTCCCAGGTCCTCTCAGCCAGGCTCGAGCTCCTGCGCCAGGGGGGAGACCCAAAAGAGGCCCTCTCCTGGGCCCAGAGCCTGGTGAGCTCCTCCTCGGGCAGGCGGCGCCTGGAGGCCCTGCTCGCCCGCGCCCAGATCTTGATCGAGCTCAAGGAATTCGCGAGGGCCATGGAGGACCTGAGGTCCCTTGAGGCGGAGGATCCGGAAAATCCCGAGACCCTGGCGCTGCTCTCTCGTTGCTTGTTCGAGCAGGGCAAGAAGGAGGAGGCTTTGAAGGCGATCAGCCGCCTTCTTGAGGCGACCAGGCAAGCCCCTCCCCCGAGTCGCGCCAGGGCTCTGCTGGAGCGCTCTCAGATCCTGGCCAGCCTGGGGCGCGACTCGGAGGCCCAGAAGGACCTAGCCCAGGCCGTGGCCTTGGACCCTTTGGAGTCCGGCCCTCAGCTCGCCTTCCTTCTTCATAGGCAGGGAAGGCACAGGGAGGCTCTTCTAGTCCTCGGCCGGAATAGGAGCCAAGGGGCCAAGCAGCTTTTCGCGCGCTTCCTGGCGCGCACGGCCCTGGGCGAGGAAGCGCTCCAGGACCTCGCGAAGGCCTTGGAGCTTGACCCCGGCCTCTGCCGCCAGACCCCGGCTCTCGTGGACAGGAGCCGTCTTCCCACGGCCTACTTCGAGGAGTGCCTGAGGCGCTCTCCGGAAGATGCCGGGCTTCTGGCTGACAGGGGAGTGGCGCGCTACCGGAAAGGGGAGGTCCAGGGCTCCGTGGCTGACTTCAAAAAGGCCCTTGAGCTGGCTCCGGGCGAGCTGGGGGCCGCCCTCTCACTTTCCACGATCCTGGAGTCCCAGGGCAGGGTCTCGGAGGCTCTGGAGGTGCTCAGCCGGGCTCTCCAGTCAGGAGGGAAGGGTCCTGCCTTTCATGAGGCCCTCGCGCTTCGGGATGCCCTGAGGCGGAAGATTTCCGGGACGAAGGCCCAGGCTCCCACTCGGGAGTAAACTCGAGCAGGACAGGCTTCCCGGGAAGGGCTCCCAGCCTCTTTGAATCCCTCCAGACCTCCCAGCCCCGCTCCTTTACCAGCCTGTTTCCCGCCTTGAGGAGCTCCAGGATCCCGGGCTCAAGCAGGGAGAAGGGAGGCTGGATCCCTGAGTAGGAGCAGTTCCTTTCTTTCTCACAGCTTCCTTTAAGGACAGCGAAGCGGCTCCAGTCCCAGAACAGGACTGGCTTTGAGAGGCAGGCCTTGAGCACCGCTGAGAGGCCTGGCAGGACAGCGAGCATCGTCCTCCAGATGGCTTGCGCCTTCCCAAGGCTTTCCTGGCAGCGAAAGGAGCAGGGATGCCAGGGAATCACGTTCATGGAGTTCATGTCCAGGCCTGGGTTCCTGCGGCAGATCTCCTCCCTGCGCTGCGCGTCTCCGTTTCCCCAGGGCCTGGAAAAGAGGTAGAAGGCGTTGTTCAAGAGAAACGGGAGGCGCCTTGGCTCGCTGGTGTTGCGGTAGACGTCCAGGAGCACGTCGTCTCTGCCTGAGTCCGCCTGGTAGTTGTTGGACCAGTAGGCGCGGGTGCAGCAGGGGGGGTATCCCAGGAGCTCCCCGGGATTGGAGCGGGGCCTGTCCCAGGCTGCGGCTGCCTCCTTGAGCCTGGCCTGCTCCTCTCCCAGCATCACTCCTAGCCGGGGTGGGCCTTGGCCATGGGAAGCCTGCGAGTAGACCAGATACCTCAGGCCGAAGGCTGAGCAAAGATTCTCCAGGTAGCCCCTGTCTTCTTCCTCCACCCAGCAGTGGATCACTGGCTTGACCCTGGAGAGGGCTGCCAGGAGCTCGATTGGGAGGTTCCCCCAGCCCTTCACAAGGAAGGTCTTTCCTGCCGGCAGCCTGAACTCGTAGTCCATTCAAGCCTTGACAGTCTCGAAGAGGGAAGGCGCGATCCGCCTGGCTTGCTCGAGGAGCTCCCTGGCCTTGGAGGCCTTCCCTGTCTTTTCCAGGCAGGCACTCTGGCCGATGAGGCTCCAGACGTTCTGAGGCTCCTGGGAGTGCGCCAGGCGGAACTCGGAGAGGGCCTCGGCCGTCCGGCCCAGGGCGAGCAGGGCCTGGCCCTTCCAGATCCTGGCCTGGGTGTACTGAGGGTAAAGGGAGAGGGCCGCCTCCAGGTCCGCCAGGGCAGCCTGGGTCTTTCCTTCGTGCAGCGAAAGCTCACCCTTCCAGGCCAGGATCCAGAAGCAGGGGTCCAGGCTGGCCGCGCGCTCGAGGTCCGAGCGGGCCTGGGCCAGCCTCCCTTCCTTGCGAAGTATGCCTCCCCTCCAGGCGTAGACCCAGGCGAGCTTTGGGTCCTGGCGCACGTTCTGGGGTTCGGCCCCCAGGATGTCGAAGGCGCAGGAGCAGTGCGGGTCCAGGCGCGAGGCCTCCTGGAGGTCGGAGAGGGCCCTCTCAAAGCTGCCCAGTTCCCTGTAGGTCTCCCCGCGCAGGGCCATGAACCAGGCGTTTGAGGGCTGCATCGTGATGGCCTCGATCAATTCTCTCAGGGCTTCCTTGGGCCTTCCGGCCTTGCGCAGGATCTCTCCCCTCCAGCCCCAGGCGTAGGCGTCCCTATGGACCTTCTCTGCCTGCCGGGTGTCGGCGATAGCGTCCTCCAGGTCCCCCTTCTGGCGCTTGGCCTTGGCCCTGACCACGTAGGCCCAGCTCCAGCCTGGCTCGCAGAGGATGGCGCGGGTCGCGCTTGAGATCGCCTCCTCGTAGCGGCCCAGGCTTCTCTCGCACTCGCTCTTGAGGACCCAGCCGTATGGGGCTTTTGGGTCGCGCTGGATTGCTGCCAGGGAGTCCTTCAGGGCCCCCTCGAAGTCCCAGACATGGCGCCTGGCGTCTCCAAGGCTGATCAGGTCCTCGGTTTTGCGGCTGAGCCTGAAGGCCCCGTCCCAGTCCTTGAGGGCCAGGTCCTGGCGGCCCAGGCAGCGGAAGGCCTCGGCCCGCTTTCGCAGGAGCTCTGGGCTGGGTTTACGGGAAAGAAGCTTGGTGTAAATCTGGGCCGCGGCCTCGTGCTGGCCCTCCTTTTGCATCCTTTGCGCCTGCTCGAAAAGGCTCGCCTTGTCATCCTTCCCGGCCTCCCTGAGTCTTTTAAGAGCCTCGCGCGCAAGCCTCCTCTCCCTGGCAGGCAGATCCCGTGCCCTCTCCAGGGCCTTGGTCAGGTCCTCGAGGGCCTCTGCCCTTCGCCCGGTTTCAAGGTGCAAGACTCCCCGGTAGGCGTGGGCTAGAGCATTCTCAGGCTGGATTGTGAGGGCCTGGGTGAGGTCGGCCCAGGCTCCCTTGTGGTCCTTGAGAAAGAGGCGGCTCGCCCCGCGCCAGAGGTAGGCCTCGGCGTAGCGGAAATGCACCTCCAGGGCCTTGCTGAGGTCCGAGACAGCGGCCTGAGTGCGCCCAAGCCTGAACTCGGACTCCCCCTTCCAGCTCAGGATCCAGGCCGAGGCCTTCTCCTTGAGGAGGGCCCGGGCGAAGTCCGAGACGGCTCCCCTGTGGTCCGCCTTGAGCATCCTGGCCCTGCCGCGCCAGGCATAGGCGAAGGGCCCCCCTCCCTGCCGGATGGCCGCGTTGAAGTCGGAGAAGGCCTTCCTCCAGCGCTTGAGCTCCCCGAGCGCCCTGCCGCGCAGGATCCTAGCCCCTGCGTGCCTGGGATCGAGTCTAAGCGCCCGGGTGAGGTCCCTGGCAGCCTGGGCGAAGTCCCTCAGCCGCATCATGATATCCCCGCGCCAGACCCAGGGGAGGGGGTCCTTTGGGGAGCGGCGGATCTCCTGGTCCAGCTCCTTCAGGGCCTTGCCGAAGCGCTTGGGCTCGTTCTCCCAGAGGAACTTTGGGTTCAAGGCATGGGCCTGCTCCAGGTCCCTCAAAGCCTCGCCCACCAAGCCCAGGGCCCTATGGGCGTTCATGCGCTCGAAGTAGCACCACTCGGAGTAGGTGGGCTTAAGGCGGATGGCGATGTTTAAGTCCTCGATCGCCTCTTGCGGCCTGCCCAGGAGGCGCCGCACGCTCCCCCGCCAGGCGTAGGCGAGCTCGTAGTCAGGGCCCAGGCGCACGGCCTTGTCCAGGGAGTCCGAGGCCCCCTGGATGTCCCCCAGGCGCCTGAGGTGCTCCCCGCGCCAGGCCATGGCCCAGCCGCACCCGGGGTCCAGGGCCACCGCCTGCTCGATGGAGCGGCGCGCTCCCTGGAAGTCCCCCATGGCGGTCTGGCAGCGGGTGAGATAGGCCCAGGCCCAGGCGCAGTCGGGCTTGAGCTCGATGGCGCGCATGAGGTCCTGGAGGGCGCTGGCGTTCTCGTTCACCGCCGGCTCCCTTTTGTAGTCGGAGCGGTAGACGTAGGCCCAGAAGGCCTTGGGGTGCCTCCTAATAAAGCGCGTGGCGGCTTCAATGTTCTCACGGGTGCCGAGCTTCCTCTGGGTGAGGCCCAGGGGGATGAAGAGGGTCCCGATCATCTCGTTGAGGCGCATGGCCCCAAAGCAGTCCTCAAGGCATCCCTCCAGGTCTCCCAGCTCGTAGCGGCAGACCGCGCGCAGGCGCAAGCCCCACTCCAGCCTGGGCTTAAGCCTCAGGCCCTCCTCCAGGCTGCGGCAGGCCCTGCGGAATTCCCGGCCCTTGAACCAGACAAGGCCCCGCGCCACGTGGGCCAGGGCCTGCCCCGGAATTCTTTCTAGCGCCGCCTCGGAGTCCCTCAAGGCCTCCTTGAGGCAGGACTCCTCGAGAAAGCGGATGGCGCGCCAGAGGCGCCACCAGCCGTTCTCAGGCTCCAGGGCTATCGCCTGGTCCAGGTCGGAGGCTTTCCCGCGCCCCAGGGAGCTCTCCAGCTCCCAGCGCCAGGCCCAGGCCTCGGGCGATGGAGCGGAAAGTCGAAGGGCCTCTCCCAGCTCGGAGCGGGCTTCCTGGAGGCGTCCCAGGAGGCGCAGGAGGCGGCCGCGGGCAGCCAGAGTCCCGGGGTCGCGGCCGGAGAGATTCGAGAGGGCCTCCAGGTGTTTCTTTTCATGGAGGATGCCGTGGCGCCAGGGGAGGTGGGCGCAAGAGCGGCCCAGGAAGAACTGGCGTCCCAGGAGGTCCACCAGGCTCAGGTTCTCAGGACTCTTGAGCCAGGTCATATTGGGCACAGGCTAGCTCTTTTCCTGACAGGGAGACAAGGCCTTCTTGACAGGCTTGCGAAGAGGGATGGGTTCTAAGGCCCGGAGCCTTGTCGCTCAAGTTTTCGGATGAGGGAGACGATCCGGTCGAGGCCATGGCTCTTGAACCTCTGCCTCCTGAGCCAAAACCGGTCGAGGACCACGAACGCGCCGACCGAGGCCAGCCCCAGCCCTGAGAGGATGAGCCAGGGAAGGCTTGAGGCGAGGGCCAAAAGAACGGTCCCGAGCACTCCCGCAATAGCCGCCAAGCCAGCGAGGTAGCCGGTTTTAAGACGAGCTCCAGCGCTCCCAAGGCCCTCGTTGCCGGCCTCGGCGCGCTCCCCCGCGGCCTTGGCCCAAAGGGCGTGCAGCTTTTTGAGGGGCGGCACGTCCCTGCTTCCCTTGACGATCTCGTCGCGGACCTCCCGCAGGGCCCAGGGGTCTTGAGCCTTCTTGAGGCGCAGCCGGTAATAGTCCATGGCGCGATCGAAATGCCTGGCCAGCCTATGCTCTCCGGCCAGGGCGGGGTCGCCGAGGGCGCGCAGGGAGTCGTAGTATCTCTCCAGCGCCGCGTCTTCCCTCTCCTTGAGCTGCTTGTGCTCCAGGCTCAGCCAGGCCAGGAGGTCTTCAGGGAGGGCCTCGATGCGGCTCTTCATCTGCTGACTCCCGATCAGGCGCCGGAGCCATTGCTCCGCGGCGTAACGAGAGAGCTTCTCTATCTGGTTCCGGTAGCCCTCCAGCACGGCCCGGGCCCAGGGGCCGGCGTGCCCCTCGCGGATCTCCCTGAGGTCCTGGCTGGCCTCCATCTTCCGCTCCAGGGCCGAGAAGGCGGCGTTTACGGCGGAAAAGAACTTATGGGCCTCGCGGTCCCCTCCCTCGGCCGCCTCTTCGATGGCCCGGCCGAACTCGCGCTGGACCTCCTTAAAAAGAGAGTCGTCCTTCTTGGCTCGCTTTGGGTCGTAGCGCTCAGCGAGCG
>CAYLZQ010000088.1:0-2294 GCA_964388045.1 uncultured Elusimicrobia bacterium
CCCACACGACTCACGAGGTCGCCGTCTGAGTCACCTTCGGCTGTGCTCTGGGGCCCAAGCGGTTAAGAAATTCCGGCGGGCGGGTTGGTCGGTCGCCCGCCAAGCAGGCTCCCATGTGATGATGGTCAGGTCCGGCTATCCCTACACCCTTTCCATCCCCCAGCACTCTGAGCTCGGGATCGGGCTCCTCAAGAAGCTGCTCCGGCAAGCGAACCTCGCCGTGGATGAATTCAACTCCTTGTGAGGAGCATCGCGACGGATTTTCGGATGCGCATATGCTGCTCAACGCGGGCTCCCCATGAATCGTGTCCTGTCGTTCGAGACCTGTCGACACCTTCTTGACAGCCGGGGGTGGCGGGTCTATACTATGTCGAGGAGCGCAGGCAGGGTTCCCTTTGAGGGAAAGGAGGGGTTTATGTCCGCAAGAACGATTTTGACCGCGATGGCCATGCTGAGCTTTCTGACCGCCCAGGCCGGGGCCTGGGATTCCAGTCAGAACAAAAGTCCCCAGAACCTTTATCGGAAGTCTGGCGAGGGGGGGAAGGGTATGCAGGTGATGTCGGGTTTCGATGGCGGACAGCTCGATAAGCGTTTCGGAGGAGAAGAGGGCGGGCGCTCCGCTTCCGCGGCCGAGCTTGCTGCGATCAGGGAACTCCTTGCCGAGATCAGGGGATTCCTGGAGGCCATCAAGTTCATGGTGGCTGCCCTGATCGAAAAGGGAGCCCCCCAGGTGGGCCAGCCCGGCAAGATAGACGAGCTGATCGAGAAGGCCAACAAGCTTTCCACTGGCCTCGCGGATAGAGAGAAAGATAAATCAGGCAACAAGAAGTCCACCGATGCCGGCTCCAAGGAGTTCGAGCGGAACGCGGTGAGGGGAGGGAGGCCCTAAAAATACGGACCGCCGCGGTTGCCTGGATCTGTGGGCCTGCCTGAGACGGCGGGCCTTTTTTACTGGCTCGCCTTCTCAGGGGAAGGAGACAGGCTTCCCCGGCTGACGATCTGGGGAAGGCTGAGGGGCTTTCCCTTGCCGGTCCTGAGCGTTCCCTGGCCTGTCGAGATCACGATCTTTCCCTCTTCGTTCGAGGCGGGGAAGGGAAGCTGGCCGTCCATGGCGAACAGGCGCCAGCCAGAGGGGCTGTTGGAGAAGGTGGCCTTGGCCGAGCCTTCCTGGGTCCAGGTCTCGCCCTTGGAGAACCTGGCTGTCCTGGTCCAGCGGAGCTCCAGCTCCGCCCTGGTGTTCTCGGAGTGGATTCGGACCGGTCGCGGCTT
This sequence comes from uncultured Elusimicrobia bacterium, assembly GCA_964388045.1. GTDB lineage: Bacteria > Elusimicrobiota > Elusimicrobia > UBA1565 > UBA9628 > CAYLZQ01. The sequence continues at coordinate 1,270 of CAYLZQ010000088.1, forward strand.
CTTGTAGCTGAGGTGAACCGAGTCCAGGTTCTGGGAGTCAGCGGAGAGCCTGCGCTCGAAGCTCTCGTAGCCTCCCACGCCAGTGATGTCAGGATCCACCAGGCCCATGAGCTCCTTGATCTCCCTTTTCTTGTAGAACTCAAGCAGGCTCTTCAAGGCTTCCTCAGGGTCGCGGCTCGCGAGAGGCGCCTGCTGCTGGGCGAGGAAGGCCTCCTCCTCTGTCTGCCCAGCGGCTCTCGCCGCGGCGAACTCAGGAGGCGGGGCCTTGAGCTCGGCCTCCAGGGAGGGAGGAAGTTCCACGCGCGGCGGCTCATAGCCCTTTCCGGCCATGGGATGCTCCCCGGCTGGAGGCTCCCCCGGCGCGTGGGGAGCTCCTCCAGCCATGGGAAGGGCTTCGCCCAAGGCGGGTTCCTCCGGCACGCGGATGATCCCGTGCTCCGGAGGCCGCGGAGGCGAGAGCCTCCTTCCAGGAGCCGGAAGGGCTCCCGGCAAGGCCCCGGCGCCCGGAGGGCTTCCCTTGGCGTAGGACCCTTCGTCAAAGGCCGGTTCCTCGGGTCGCGCGCCCTCCGCGGCGGGAGCCTCCTCGGCGGGTGGCCGCGAGGGGGAGATGGGCCCCTCGTGAGAGCTCGCCTGCCTGCATTCCAGGGAGAGGCAGAATTGCTCCTCCCCTCCTGGAATGGGCTTTCCGTCCTTGCCGTAGGCGATCCGGTCGATGCGATTCCCGCTTTGATCGCGGCGCTCGACCACGTAGTTCCCATCCGGGTAGCTGGTCTTGACCTCGCTGGTTCCATCCGGAGCCCTTGAGACCGTGGTCGTGTACTCCTCCTCTCCGTCCTTGAAGACAGCGCGCTTGATCAGGTTTCCTTCGGAGTCTCTGCTCTCGACGATGGAGGTCCCGTCCGGGTAGCTGGTCGTGACGTCGCTGCCGCCATCCGGCCTCTTGACGGAGGTCGTCTTTGTCCCGTCGGCATAGGTGGTGGTTTCCGAGGTTTTCTTCCCATCCGGGCCGTAGGTCAGCGTCGTCT
>CAYLZQ010000088.1:2394-7548 GCA_964388045.1 uncultured Elusimicrobia bacterium
TGCTCTTGTCCGCATAGACGGTCGTTTCCGAGAGCTTCTTTCCGTCCGGGCCGTATTCGATCAAGGTCTCGGACTGCCTGGTTCCGTCAGGCCCGAACTGGGCGTAGCTCGCGGGCTTGCCGTCCGGGCCGTAGGTCAGCGTCGTCTTGCTCTTGTCCGCATAGACGGTCGTTTCCGAGAGCTTCTTTCCGTCCGGGCCGTACTCGATCAAGGTCTCGGACTGCCTGGTTCCATCAGGCCCGAACTGGGCATAGCTCGTTGGCTTTCCGTCAGGGCCGTAGGTCACCACGGTCTTGCTGTCATCCGGATAGGAGGTCGTCTCTGAGACCTTCCTGCCCTCGGAGTCGTAGGCGATCGAGGTGGAGGAAATCTCCTTTCCGTCAGGCCCGAACTGGGCGTATTCGGTCACCCTTCCGTCCTTTGTCCTCCTCTCGACCACGGAGCTTCCGTCAGCGTACTTGGTGAGGCTGGTTACGCTTCCGTCCGGTTGATAGGTGAAGACAGTGCGTGAGAGGCGCTTTCCGTTCTCGTCGAACTGCGAGAGGACCAGGGTCTTTCCGTCCTTGTTCTTGTGCTCGATCGTGGTGATCCCGGAGGCGAGATCCTTGGTGTGGATGCTGACTTCTCCTTTTGCTCCGTAGAAGAACCTGGTTTCAGTTTCAGGCTTTCCATCCTTGTCGTAGGCCGTGTAGCTGATGGGCCGGCCCTGCTTGTCGCGGAGCTCCTTGACCGAGGTTCCGTCCGCGTTCCTGGTGGTGAGGATCTGGTTGCCCTCCTTGTCCTTCTCGACCAAGGTCTCCGAGAGCAGCTTTCCGTCCTTGTCGTAGTTTTTGGAGCCCTTGAGGCTGTAGTCCTCCCCGAGGGAGGACACCGTATAGGAGCCGTCCTCGTCGTAGCTTGTCTGGGTGCAGCCGAAGTCCCCCTTGCCGAGGCTCTCTAGGAATTTCGTCACCATCTCCTGGTACTGCTCCGCCACCTTGGGCCTGGGCCTGCACTCCATTTTGGAGAGAAGCCTTCCCTCCTTGTTCCGGGACTCCGAGCCCAAGAACTGCCCGTCCTGATTGTAGCGCTCTGTCGTGATCTCCCCGTCAACCAGATCCTTGGTCACGCGCTCCGAGGAGCCGTCCCAGCGATAGCTCACCGTGGTCTCCGAAATCGGCTTTCCGTCCTTGTCGTACTCGGTCATGGACTTGAGCCTGCCCCGGTCGTCGAGCAGCATGAGGCGCCTGGAGCCGTCTGCCTCCACGATCTCCTGGAAGGTGGTCCCGTCCTCGTTCTTGACTGTCCTGGAGACTGTCCCCTCCAAGAGGTCCACGACCCATTCGCCGCACTGGGCGTATTTCTGGCCGAAGCAGGAATTGAAAGCAGCCTCAAGCCCGGCCGCCTTGGGCTTGGGAGGGGCTTTCGGTTGAGGCTGCCCCAGGGCCTCGTGAAACAGGGCGCAGGACTCAGCCTCCTCCTCGGTCTTCTTGCCCGCGCAGCCTAAATGCAGCTCGGCCAGGGTCTCGGCATCCAGGTCAGGCCTGGCTCTTAGAAGCTCCTCGAAGGACTCCGCCTTGAGGCCCGAGAGGGTCTGCTTGAGCCGCGCGTTTCCTTTATAGTCGGCCAGGCTGCGGCTGAGCCTTTCCTTCAAGGCGGAAGCAGTCGAGGCGGAGCCCTTGAGGGCCTCGTCCATCAGGAGCATGGCCGCGGCCTCCTGGACCGCCGCCGGGCTTAAGCCCTTGGCAGGATCCTGGCCGGTCTGGATGATCTTCTTCCTGGCCTCAGGATCAAGCCCCATCTCCCCGAGCCTTTTTTCAAGCTCCTGCCAGTCCTTGGCTTTGGGAAGGCTCGCCGCCTGGAGGGCCTCATCCGGGACCTTCAGGACCTTGGCAGCCAGGAAATCCAGGCCGCTTCCAGTGGTGGAGAGGAGCTCCGCGGCCTTGTTTGAGATCGCGGCCGCGAAGACAGGGTCAGCCGCGAGCTTGCGGCCTAGGCTCAGGGCCTGCTCCTCAGAGCCTGCCTCCACCCTGGCCAGCAGGTCCTGGAAGGCTTGGGAGAGCTTTTGAGCGTCCTCCCTCTTCAAATCCGGCCTCATGAGGGCCGAGGCTGTCAGGCTTGGCACCCCTGCCTTCTGGAACACGGCTCTTAAAGTCCGCACAGCCTCGGAGCCTGGATCCAAGGCTTCCAGGACCTTCCTGGCCTGAGGGCAGGCTTCTTCGGCAGTTTCCTTCTTCTCGCAGGCTCCTGCAAGGGCCTTCAAGACCGCATCCGGCGGGACCTTGAGCTCCTCAGCCCTTGCCTGCAGGGTTGAAACCAGGGAGTCAGCTACGCCCAGCTTCTTGACCTCGTTTTGAAGCATCTCCCAGTTCTTGATCCTTTCCGGGACAAGGAAGTTCCGAGCCGCTTTCTCTTTGTAGTCCTTCCCTAGTGTCCTGATCCCGGTCAAGGCCATCTCGGATCGGTAAAGGTTCCTGGCAGCCTCGGCTGCCTTAGCGGCATCCTGGGATGCTGCCGCGTTCAAGTTCTCCACAAAGGCCTTGTCGGTCTTTTTAAGGCTGTCTGCGGCCATCCCAGGGTGCGCCAGGGCATAGGCTGAAAGGGTCTTCTCATCCGGTCTCAAGGAGGCGCGCAAAAGGTCTGCCCGGGCCTGGAGCCCGGCCTCCGCGGCGGAGTCCGGATCTTCCGTCTTGGCTTGGATCTCCTTGAAGGCCTTGGCATAGGCTGCCGGAGGCAGCTCGTTGACGCCTGCCGTGTCCTTGCCTGCCCAGCGTTTCTCAAAGTCCTTCTTGTACTCCTCGGGAGTCATCTTGCGGCCGTCGGGCTTAAGCCTCACGACCTGCCCCTCATGAAGGGCATGCTTGGCATTCCTCTCCTCGTAGAAGCGTTCGTACTCCTGGGCGTTCATCTCAAGCCCTTCCGCGCCCTTCTTTTGGGCCAGGTGCTGCTTGTACTCCCCGGGGGTCATTGGGCTTCCGTCAGCCTTGAGCGCAGCCACCTTCGCTCCGTCGCTCGCGAACTTGGCTCCTTGCCGGAATTCTCCGCGAGCCTCCATGCGGCCTGCTCCCCCGCGCCTGGCTTTCTCCCGTGCCCAGGCCTTCGGGTCCTCAGGAGTCAGGCTGAGCCCCAAAGAGGAGACGTATTGGCAGGCGCTCTTGCCGCATGAGCCCTTGGAAGGGTCAAATCCAGGGCAGCAGCCCTGCATGGCCATGAGGACCCCTGAAAGGCACAGGTCCGGGTCGGATTTAGGGGTCTGCGGGACAGCGGAGCATTTGGACTTGATCTCGTTTCCGAGCCGGTCTATTTCAGGGTCCTCGAGCGGTTTTTCCTTGGCCTCGAGGTCCTTGCCCTCAGCCTCGGGCTTCAACTCCCGCCCCAGGCCCTTGCACTGGCTGAGAGCCTCCACGCAGGCCTTTTGAACAGGGTCTACGGCGGCTTCTCCCCTTGAAACCCGAGCTTTTGCTCCCTCCTCCTCGGACTCGGCCTCAGGACTCTGGAAAATTTGGGAGCAGACTTCCTGCGGAATGCAGCCGCCCTTGTCCATTCCAAAGTCTACTTCGCCCATGCCTCCCCTTTGCGGCAGCCCGCCCCCTCCTCCCCCGCCCTCCCCTGCGGGCGAGCATGAGACCGTGCATTGGGGCTTGTCCGGGCAATCGCAGGGGATGGGGGTCACCTTGCATTTTGCCATGCAGTCCATGAATTGCCTTCTTCCGCCTACTCCTGCTCCGCATTGTTTCGAGGCTTCCGCGCGCACGTTGTTGGCGCACTCCAAGGCCGAGAGGCGGGCGGGGCCGAGGCTGAGGAGCAGGGCGAAAGCAGCCGGAAGATGCCTGGGAAACCCGGTTTTTTTCGGGAGGGACGTGGATTCCTTGCGCGTATTTCCCATAGCCAATTCCTAGTATAGCCCCGGCCACCAATGGAGTCAAGGAGCCTCGAACCAGTTTACAAAAACTGCTATTGACTATGGGGGAAAGGAGCACTAAACTTATAGAGAATCCATGAGACTCCTTCTTTCCAGGCTCCTTGTTTTCATCCTCATCTCGAGCAGCGGACCTGGGGGGTATGCCTATTGGTGCCCCCCTTCCGGCGCGCCTCCAATGCTGATTGAGACGCCTGGGCGTATTGATTTGGAGCCTGTAATAGAAACGGTTGCGACCGAAGGTGGAGCAACCACGGAAGGCGGCGAGACTTCGACCCAGAGAATCGAGTGCCCTCCTTCGAAGGACTACCCGCCGGAAGCCTTCGCGACCGAGACAATCACTATCGAAACGGAAGCCCCTGGGGAAACAATCCAGGCCGCAGGAGTTCCGGCTCCGGCCGTGGGAGCCCTGGTCAGTACTCCAGGGCCGACCACTCCTATCGGCGGGGCTTCGGCCCTGGAATGCCCTCCTGGGCAGGTGCCCGGAGCTCCGACAGGCCCTGCAAGCGCTGGTTCAACTACGGATGTTGATTTCGGCGTCACTGGAGTAACAGCGACAGGAACCGCAGGGCCCACCATAACGGCCGGGCCTCAGGTGGGCGCTCCTGGCGCGACCACGACGGTAGAGACCAGAACAGTCAGAACAGCGGTCGCGGATTATACGGACTTCCTCAATGAGGTGAGAGCGATGATCTGCGAGATCGCGACCATAACCTCCCAGGTGAGCGGCGGGGGCGCTACGGCTGGAGGAGGCGGCGGCACGGAGCAAGTGACCAATGTGGCTGCCACAACTTCCAAGTATGCGCAGGCAGTCAGTGCTATGAGCTCAGGTCTTACCCAGTTAGCTGGATCCCTCAGCGCCTTGGTATGGTGCCCGGAGATCGGCGGCGGCTGCGATCCTCGGCTTCCCACGGCTGGTTGGCTGCCTTGCTCTCACGATCCGGATATAGAGCCCATGGACCCCCCTGAATGCGGGAATATATACCATGAAGGCTGTTTATGCTGCGGTTCGGCGATACAATGCAACGACATTCAGGCGTTCAATCAATGGCCGTCCCCTGATTTCAATCCTAAAGCAGGCGGCGGCGGAGGCGGGGGCAAGGGGAACTGGGGAGGCTGGGAGCCTCCCCCGGATGACAAGGACTATAGGGGCGGCAAGGCAGAGGCCAAGGCGGAGAGGAAAAAGGCGAGGGAGGAGGCAAGAAAAGAGAAGGAAAGCGGGGAGAGAGAAAGGAAAAGGCAGCAGGCCAAAAAAG
>CAYLZQ010000089.1:0-7528 GCA_964388045.1 uncultured Elusimicrobia bacterium
CTTCTCTTCCTGCTCATCCTGGCCAACATCGGGACGGTCGCCTCCGACGTGATCTGCGACGCGGTCATGGTGGAGCAGGGAAAGCCTGAAGGCAAGACCGGGCTCTATCAGGCTGTCCAGATCGGGACCCTCTACGCCGGCCTGGTCGTGACAGGACTGGGCGGGGGTTGGCTGGCCGCCCATGCGTCCATGCGCTCGATCTTCGCCCTTCAGGCCCTATTCCCCATGCTCATACTTCTTTCCAGCCTCTGGGCCAGGGAGACTAGGGTCGCGGAGGCTCCAAGGCTCGCCTTCCGGGGCTTGGCCGCCCTGCTTTCTCAAAGGCGCTTCTGGGCCTTGAGCCTCTTCATTTTCCTCTGGAGCTTCTCCCCATTCCTGGGCACTGCCCAGTTCTATTACCAAAGCGAGGTCTTGAGGCTTGGGCCGGTCTTCATAGGAGCCCTGAGCACCCTGGCTGGATTTGCAGGCCTCTTAGGCGCAGCCTTCTACGGCAGGACCATCGGCAGAATTTGGGGCACGCAGGCCATGGTGCGGGCCGCTGTGCTCATTGGCTGCCCCTTGAGCCTGCTCTACCTATTCTACCTGGGGCCTGTCTCAGTGGTTTTGATCACCGCGGTCCTGGCCTTTACCGGGGTCGCTTTCCGCCTGGCCATCATGGACCTGGCCGCCCAGTCTTCCCCTGCCTATGCCGAGGCCACTGCCTTCGCCGCCTACATGTCCGTCTTCAACATAGCGGCCTGGGCCTCGAACACCGTCGGAGGCCGGCTCTACGATCTCCTGAGGACCCAACTCGCGGGAGGCTCCCATCCCGCTTATCTCGCCATGGCCGTGCTGACCCTGATCGGGTCCCTATGCACCCTCTCGTGCTGGTGGATCTTGCCGCGGCTCAGGCCTGAAGCTCAGGAAAACTTGCGGGCATGAGCTCACGGCAGTTTTAGCGGCCGCGTCGGCGGGAAACCCCTGCGAAAGCTTGCCTGGTTTGCTACGGCACGATGCGGCGGGCGCCCAGGTAGCGCTTCTTGTAGTAGTTCTTGGTCATGTCCGCGATCATGACCCCCTTGGAGGAGGAGGCGTGGATGAATTGGGGGCCCCTGGGGTCCACGACCATGCCCACGTGGGAGACTCCGACTCCCATGGTGTTGAAGAAGACCAGGTCCCCTTCCCTTAAGCCCTCCGTCTCAACCCCTTCTCCCGTCTTGTACTGCTGGCGGCTCACCCGCGGGATGCGGATCTTGTTTTCCCCGTAAGTGTTTTGAGTCAGGCCCGAGCAGTCTATACCCCTGTGCGTGACCCCTCCCCAGACGTAGGGGGTGCCCAGGTAGGAGCGGGCCGAGCCGTCCAGGCCCGGCCAGAGCTTCTGCATGGTCAGGCCAAGCTCCTGCAGGGTCCTCTGCGGGGGAGGAGGCTTGGGAACAGGGATAGGCTTCGGTGTGGGCGCAGCCTTGGGAGGGGGAGGAAGCGACGGGGGAGCCGGCTTTGGCCTGGCCGCAAACTCGGAAGGGCTCTGGCTTTGGGATGGCTTTTGAGGGACCTTGGGGAGAGGCTTGGCTGCCTGGGGAGTTTCCTGGGCCGGCGGCTCCTCCTGGGGCGCGGGAGGGGCCTCGGGCGCCTGGGGGGGCTTGGGTGCAGCCTCGGGCTCCCTTGGCCTTGCCTCGTAGAGGATGCCTTCCACGGGCTTTTGCGCAAAGACCCCCTCGTAGGGGGGGAGCTCGGGCTTCGCCCCTGTTCTTTTGAGCTTCCTGAAGTAGGCATGGGCCGAGGCCGTGAGCGCTCCCGGCTTCGCCTTTCCCTTGAGCATGTTCCCGAAGAGGTAGACCGCGTAGTCCTTGAGGTCGAATTTCTCCTTGGCCCCCTGGACCAGGGCCCACTTCAAGGTGTTGAAGGTGGAGTCCTCCCAGTCTTGCTCCATGGCGTTTCGGACCAGGTCCGCCGCGACCTCCGGGGGGACCCTGTTGGTCGCCAGTTGGTGGTAGCCGTTGGCCCAGACCGAGATGCGCTCCCCGGAGATCTTCTTGCGGTAGCCGTAGAGGGCGATTCCCTCCACCACGTCGGGGGGGGCTCCCCGCCTGATGGCCTGGTAGGCCGCGAAGGCGACATCCGCTATGCGCTCGGCCGGGGCCTCGTCTATGTGCCCCTCGATGATCATGCGCATGACCACGAGGGCGGGCTCGGGCGCGTCCTTTCGGACCACCTGCAGCCCGTAGTCCGCGAAGCGCGACCTTACCGCCTCGATCATGGCCTCGCGTTCCTCGGGGCCGAAGCCCTGGTCCTGCCTCATGGCGTCGCCGAGGTACTCGATGAGGTTGCGGCGTGGCTGGGCCCAGGCGGGCCCGGAGAGGAGAAGGGCAAGGCCCAGGGGAAGAAGCCTCACCGGGGCCGGCTCCTCTTCAAGACCTCCTCGTGCATCTCCCTTTCCAGCTCCTCCATCTCGCGTATCTGCTCCTCGATGAGCTTGTCCCGGTCATAGGGCTTGCTCTCCGTGACCATCTCCCGCTTGGGGGCCTTGGCCGCGGCCGTCTTGGCTCGGGCCGGGGGCGCCGCCTCGGGGGCTGCCGGAGGCGGGGCAGGGACCGCTGGGGGGGAAACCGAAGCCCCTGGAGGCGTCGAGGGGACCTGGGCCTGGGGGCCGGCATAGGCCAGGGGATGCCCCGCCTTCTCGAGCCAGGCCTTGGCCACGTCGGAGCGAACCGCGAAGTTGACGGCGGTGATGGCGAGCCCGTCGGCCGCCTTGCGCGACATCAGGGTGTTGACGCCTATGATTTCCCCGGCGGCGTTGAGCAGCGGGCCTCCCGAGTTTCCGCGGTTGATGGAGGCGTCGGTCTGGAAGGCGTGCTTGCCCTTGACCCCGCCGAGGTTCGCGACCAGGGTGCTCACGACCCCCGTGGTCAGGGTCCAGAGCCCGCCCTGCTCGGGATGGCCGATGGCGGCCACCCGGTCTCCCACCACCATCTCCCCCGGGTTTCCCAGTGAGAGGGTCCCAAGCCCCGGCGGAGCGTCCTTGAGCTCAAGGAGGGCGAGGTCCAGGCCCGGGTCCCAGGAAGCCAGCTGGGCCGAGACTGGATTGACAAGGTCCTGCTTGGGGTCGCCCGTCATCCTCTCGGGCTTGAGGTAGACCCGGATCGTAGGCCAGGGCTCCCTGGTGGAGTCCCGGATCACCACGTGGGCATTGGTGAGGACCCTGCCGCCCTCCATGAGGCTCCCGCTTCCCAGCTCGCCGGTCCCGTCCGGGGCCGCGCAGAGAATGAAGACGACCGCCCCGGCCGCCTTCCCGTAGATCTTGCGCGGGACGAACTCAGGGGCCTGCTCGCCAGGGCGCTGGGCCTCCAGGGCCGGGGGGGTCTCCAGGGCCGCCACGGGAGACTCGAGCCTGGCCGGCAGGCCGCGCAGGGGGGCCCGGGCCAGCTCGGAATAGACCTTTCCAGCCAGGAAGTGGGCCTTGGCCTCCTCCTCGGGCGCAAGCTTCCTCTCGAGCCAGGAGCGCTTGAGGCTTCCCAGGGCCTCCTCGAGCCTGGCTGCCTGGGGGTCGGGGAGTTGGTTGGGCGCGGCATCCTTATGGCTCAAGGCAGGGGTGAGGGCGCGGCAGTAGGCTCCCCAGCCCTTGGCCACCAGGGACTTGTCATCGATGGGATCCTGGGAAGAAAGCAGGGACTTGAGAGCTTCAGGAAGGCCAGGGTCCTGCCTGGCCCATTCCTTGAGGGACTGCCGGGCCTCCGGGCTCGCCGGGCTCTTGGGGTCCAGGGCCAGGGACTGGACCCACTGGGAGGCCGCCAGGGCCTCGTAGACCGGCCTCAAGGCCTTTTCCTCCTCGGGGGAGCCCGAGGAGGAGAGCAGCCTCTGGCGCAGGATGAAGGCGTGGTCCAAGAGCCTCTGGTCTAAGTCCTCGCCCTGCTCCGTCGGGATTCCGCCCCGCACCGCCGCGACCGCCGCGACCACGTCGGAGCGGCGGACAGGCTCCGAGTCGAGCCAGTTCGAGATGCGGCCCAGGAGCTGGGAGAGGGACCTTCCGGCCTTCTGTCTCTTGACAGGGGCTGCCTGGCAGGGCGCGGCCAGGATCAGGAGCGAGAGAAGGAGGGGTAGAGAGTTCATAGGATTACTTTAGAAACGTGCGGGCCTCCTGTCAAGAGAGTTTTGGTAACTGCTCAGGTTCCTCAACCCCACCCCCACCCCCTCCCGTAGGGAGGGGAGCCTCCGCCCCCTCAACTCACCTCACCTCCCCGTGGGGGAGGTGAGGTGTCACGAGTTTTGCTATAATCGAGTCCAGGAGGAGCCCCATGCCAGAACTCAGACAGAACCTCGCCACCAAGGAATGGGTCGTGATCGCTACCGAGCGCAGCCTGAGGCCCGAGCAGCTCAGGCCCGGGCGTCCCGCCGGGGCCAAGCCCCCGGAGAAGGACCCCCAGTGCCCCTTCTGCCCCGGCAACGAGGGGGCCTCCGAGACCCTCTATGCTCACGGGGAGCCCCGCTGGAGGGTCCGGGTGGTCAAGAACAAGTTCCCGGCCCTGGTGCCGGGGGCCGGGAGCCTGGAGCCCAAGGGAAACCTCTACCGGCGCCTGCCCGGGGAGGGGACCCACGAGGTCATCGTCGAGTCTCCCAGCCATAACAGCCCGCTCGCCCTCCTGCCCCACGAGCAGGTCCGGGACGTCCTGGCCGTGCTCCAAGAGCGCTTCCGGATCAACCAGGAAAACCCCAAGGTGAACATGGTCATGCTCTTCAAGAACCACGGCGCCGGAGCCGGGACATCCCTGGAGCATCCCCACAGCCAGATCGTGGGCTCCTCCGTGGTCCCGGCCCACATCCGCCACAGGATGGACGAGGCCGAGAAGTACTTCGCCCAGAACGCGGAGTGCGTGTTCTGCCGCATGAACGAGGAGGAGAAGGCCCAGGGGGAGCGCCTCCTGGCCGAGACCCCCTACTTTCTGGCCTACGTGCTTTTCGCAGCCCTCTCCCCCTTCCACATCTGGGTCGTGCCCAGGAGGCACACGGCCGGCTTCGCGGAGATCACCTCGGCCGAGGCGGACGACTTGGCCCGGGTCCTGCAGGGGATCCTCAAGAAGCTCCACCAGGGCCTCGCCAACCCGGACTACAACTTCGTGGTGCAGTCCATCCCCCAGGACCGCGGCCAAGTGGAGCCCTTCCACTGGTACCTGAGCCTGGTCGTGCGCGCCGGAAGTGCCGCGGGCTTTGAGCTGGGCTCGGGCATGTACATCAACCAGGTCCTGCCCGAGGAGAGCGCGAGGTTTTTGAACTCGGTGAAAGGCTGAGAGGCGCCTTGGGAAGCAAACCGATGAGGCGTTGGCTCAAGATCCTGGCCAAGCTCGCCGCGGCCTTCCTGGTCCTAATCCTCGCCGCCGCCGCCCTGGCCCCCTTCCTTCTCAAGAAGTACCTGCCCCCTGAGAGGGTCCGGGAGCTCATAGTGACCAACGCCCGCAAGGCCCTCCGCCGGGAGGTGAGCCTGGGCGGGATCTCCTACAGCCTCAAGGGCTTGAGCGCCCGGGAACTCGCGATCTCTGAGCGCCCGGACTTCAAGGCCGGAAGCTTCATCACCCTGAAGAACTTTGCCCTCAAGATCCAGTGGCTGCCTCTCCTTCGGCGCCAGCTGGTGGTGGACAAGGTCTCGGTGGAGGGCCTGAGGGTCTCCCTGGTGCGCCGGAAAGACGGGCTCTTCAACTTCTCGGACCTGATGGGCTCGAGCGTCCCGGCCAAGGGGCAGCCAGCCCCCGCGCCCGCTGCCCTCGGCTTCGCCCTGGCCGCAAGCCAGGCCACCCTTGCGGACGGACGCATCACCTTCAAGGACCTCGGCACCGGGGACTCCTGGGACGTCTCAGGGATAGAAGCCAGGCTCAGGCACTTCAGGCTTGAGGGCCCCTTCTCGGCCGAGCTCGCGCTCAAGGCCGAGGGCAAGGCCTTGGGGAGAAGGCACCAGGCCGGCCTTTCCTTCTCAGGCAAGGTCAACCTCGGGGGACAGGACCCAAAGAGGTACTCGACGGAGGTCAAGAAGTTCTCCCTGGATTACTCCGGCCTGCGCTTAGAGCTCGCAGGGAAGCTCTCAAGCCTGGAGGCTCCCAAGGCTGAGCTCAAGTTCTCTCTGGCCTCAAAGCAGGGGCTCCTGGAGGGGGAGATCTCCGGCTCCTTCGGGCTTCCCCCCAAGACCGCCGCCCAGGCCGATTTCAAGCTCAAGACCCCGGGCTTCAAGGGTTCCGAGCTCGCGGCCCTGCGGGGCTTCGGGCTTCCCGCTGCCGCTGAGAAGCTGGCCCTGCCCGCGGCCAAGGTCTCCGGGAAAGTAGACCTAAAGGGCGAAGACCTTGGGGTCCAGGCCCTCAAACTTGAGACCGGGCTGGGAAGCCTGGAAGCCTCCGGCAAGGTCTCCCGGCTCGCCTCCGGAAAGCCGGAGCCTGATCTCTCCCTCTCCGCCAACCTCGCCCTGCCTGCCTTCAAATCAGCGGACCTGGCCTGGCTCAAGGATTTCAAGCTCCGGGTGCCGGAGGGTCTCGTCTTTCCAGCGACCCAGGTCCAAGCCCAGGGCCGGTATGCGAGGGAGGATGTCTCCCTGAAGGCCTTGAAGCTCTCGACCGAGCGGGCCTCCCTGGAGGCCTCCGGCTCCGTGCGCCTGGCGGGATCCAAGCCCAAGGCCGACCTCGCGGCATCCGTGAAGCTGGATCTGCCCCGTTTGAGGGAGGCTGACCTTGCTTTCCTGAAATCCTTCGGCCTCGAGATTCCCCAGGAGCTTTCCCTGCCCCCGACCAAGCTCGAGGCGCGGGCGCGCTTTAAGGAGGAGGACTTGAACCTCGAGTCCCTGCGCCTGAGAAGCGAGGGCGCCTCCCTTGACGCCTCGGGCTGGGCCCGCAGGCTCCTCTCGGGCAAGCCGGACCTGGACCTCTCAGCCTTGCTCAAGCTGGAGCTTCCCCCGGTCACGGCCAAGGACCTGGCGGCCTTGAAGATCGCGAAACTCAAGATCCCGGAAAAGCTCTCCTGGCCGGCCGCAAGCCTCGAGGCCCAGGGCCGCTTCCGGGGCGAAGACCTGGACCTGGGCTTTCTGCGCCTCAGGGCCCCGGGGGTCCAGCTCGACCTTTCAGGGACCGTCAAGCGCCTCGGCGCCTCCCCGGACCCAAGCCTCAAGGTGGCGGCCAAGCTGGATCTGCCGGCCTTCACCTCGGCGGAGGTGGCCTTCGTGCCCGGCCTTCCCGAGGGCCTGAACATCCCCGCCTCGAAGCTCGACCTGGAAGCCTCCGGCGGCCTTGAGGCCCTGGACGTCAAGTTCTTCCGCCTCGTCACGGGGAACAACAACCTGGCCCTCCAGGGCAAGCTCAGGAATCTCAAGAAGGGCCCCCCGGCCTTTGACCTGACCATGGTCTGCAAGTCCTTCGTCCTGGAGGAGCTCACCAAGTTCTCGGCCCAGACCCGCGAGATGAAGCTTGCCGGGAGCGGCCGCTTCAACCTCAAGGTCGCCCAGAAGCCCCCGGAGCGGCCCTTCTTCGTGGGGAACCTGGAGTTCAAGGGCCTGGGAGCGACCGTGGCCGGGCTTGCCCTG
>CAYLZQ010000090.1:0-7496 GCA_964388045.1 uncultured Elusimicrobia bacterium
TTTCTTTCGTCGCAAGGACCCCGTGAGGCAGGGTTCTTACGAGGGAATCAATATTCGTTTAGATGCTCGTAAACGATCATCTTAAGAAGGCTCTGGTAGCGCATTCCCCGCCTTTCGGCTTTCGTTCGAAGTTGCGCGATCAGGGAAGGATCAAGAAAGATGGAGGTAAGCCTTTGCCTTGTCCTGGGCTTGATGACGGCGCCCTGCCCTGATTTCTTGAGATCATCCCCCAGATCTTTGCGTTCAAACTCCGCCAGTTGGGCGTCTTTGGTTTTATGACGCGCGCTCTTCATATCTCTCACGCTCCTTATGGCGCATGATCCGGCAGGATATCGGTCTGAGCTTGCCGCCCCTTCGCGTGAAGATCAGAGAGAGCAGCCGGCCATTCCAATCCTCTCCCAAAAGCAGGTAGCGGTTTTCATCATGAGCCGGCTCGATGATTCGTCCCTCGAAGACGATCTCCTCAAGGAATAGGCTTTCGACATCCTCCCAGCTTACGTCGTGTTTGAGGCTCTTGTTCCTATTGCCCTCATCCCAATCGAAGTCCTCGGATGCCGCCTTGAACTGGAGCAGCCAGCGCTCCATCTCGTAGTCGGGGGTGAGCCTCACCTAATTATTATATATGCTTTACATATATATTACAAGGGGGGCAGAAGCAGGTGGGAATTTCAGAATTTGGCGAAACGCGCGGAATGAATTTGCCCGGTCGGCCGAGCGGGGCTCAGGCCCCAGGCCGGACTGATCAGGCCTCCGGGGCGCGCAGGAAGATGAGCCTCAAGCCACCCCCTTGACCCCCAGGGCCTTCTCAACGCCCCGCTTCAGCGTTTGACGATCCTGCCGCCCTGGATGACGACCCGGACGTCCTCCAGGGCGGCGATGTCCGCCAGAGGGTCCGAGCGCACGGCTATCAAGTCCCCATAGCGCCCCGGTAAAACCGAGCCGACGCTTTGCGACCAGCCCATGTAACGGGCGGCCAGGGAGGTGGCCGAGAGGATGGCCTCCATGGGCTTCATCCCAAGCCGCGTCATGACGCCAAACTGCCTGGCGTTGAGCCCGTGGGGGTATACGCCCGCGTCCGTGCCGAATACGATGGGGACGCCGGTTTGGTGGGCCAAGGCGAAGGCCTCCCGTTGCCGGGTCAGGGTGGCCAGGTTCTTTTCCAGGAACTCCCGCGGCCAGCCGGCGCGCCGACCCTCGGCGTCAATATAGTCGCCGTTGTAGACGTCCATGACGAGCGCCACTCCGCGCTCCTTGGCGAGGCGGATCCCATCGGCGTCCAAAATCTGGGGATTTATTCTCGCATCAGCCCTAAAGCTCATGCGACTCCAAGGCCAATTCCGGGGCGCGCAGGAAGATCAGCCTGAAGCCGACCCCCTGGACCCCCAGGGCCTTCTCCACGGCCCGGCAGTAGGCCGCCCCCTGGAGCCGGTATTTTTCCCGATGCCTCTGGAGGTCCTTGGACGAAACCCGGTCGCTCTTGTAGTCCGCCACGATGAGCCTGCCTCCCCGCCTATAGAGGAGGTCGATGGAGCCGCGCATGACAGATCCCTCCTCGGCGTGGACGAAGGGGATCTCGCGGCCCAGGATCTCGACCCTGGAGAGCTCCCGGGCGGTCCTGGAAGCCAGGAAGCCCTCCAGGATCTCCCGGGATTCCCTGGAGACAGCCTCCCAATCCTCGGAGGCAGAGAGCCGTGAGAGGGCCTTGCAGGCGGAGGCGAGGGCCCTTCCCAGGTCCCCCCCTCCTCTGAAATCCCAGGACTCAAGCACCTTGTGGCAGGCCTGTCCCACCAGGGCCGCTGGGGATTGGGAAAGCTCCCCCTCCTCGGCGGGCGAAAGCCCCTTGGGAGGCTCCTTGAGGGCGGCGGTGGGAGTCAGGGTCCAGGTCTTTGCCGCGCACTCCTTTTGGCGCCCGAGGCGCTCCTCCCAGAGCGCGGCGAACTTCTCCGCGCTCACCAGGGGACCAGGGCGGCCGCGGACGCCTTTGGGAGACCCCAGGATCTTGGCGTCCGCGGCGATCCTGTGGACCCTGATGCTCCCAGGGCAGGAAAGGCCGTCCTCCCCCTCCCGGGGCCAAGCCCCGGCCGAGGCCAGGAGCGAGGAGAATGAGCCCTTGTCCCCCTTCTCCCGGCCCAGGACGAAAAGCCTCTCCTTGGCCCTGGTCAGGGCCACATAGAGCAGGCGCACCGCCTCGCGCTCCTGCCTGAGGGCCTCCTGGGTCTCGAGCCAGGCCATGGCCGCGCTCGCGGCTCCCAGGGAGGGAAGGCGCAGGCCCGTCTTCCCGGCGCCCCAGTCCGCCAGGGAGACCCTCTTGGTCCCTCCCCGCCCCCCGGAAGCGTTCGAGAGAAAGACCACCGGGAACTCGAGCCCCTTGGCCTTGTGGATGGTCAGGACCCGCACCGCGTCCAGGAACTCGTCGGCCAGGGGGCTCTCCCCCTCGCGCCCCCCCTCTCTCATCTCCCTTTCCACCCGGTCTATGAACTCCCTGAGGGTAGTCCCCCGCTCCTCGGAGGCTTGGCTGGCCATGCCCCCGAACTTCAGGAGGTTGGAGACCGTCTGCTCCCCGTGATAGGCCCTGCCGGCCAGGGCCAGGAGTTGGGTCTCATCAAGGGCCCGGGAGACGAGCTCCCCCAGGGGGATGCGCCCCACCAGGTCCCGCAAACGGCGCAGGCAGGCGAAGAGGCCCTGGAGCCTCTCCCGGGGCCCCCGGGGGAGTTCCCGGGGAGGATCCTGGAGGTAGCTCAAGCGCCCGGAGCGGGCCAAGAGGAGAAGCTCCCGGTCCTCGAGAGCGGCCAGGGGGGAGCGCAGGAGTCCGGCCAGGGCCAGGCGGTCATCCGGGTCCTCCAAGGCGCGCAGGAGGTTCCAGAGGTCGATGACCTCCTGGGCCCCGTAGAAATACCCCTCCATCTCCACGGCGTAGGGGATCCCGGAGGCCTTGAAGGCCTCGAGCATCTCCCTGAGGGCCGCGGAGCTGCGCAGGAGGACGGCCACGTCCTTGTGCCGGTATCCGCCCTCCCCGCAGTTCTCCAGGATCCAGCGCGCGATCCATGCCGCCTCCTGGGCCTGGACGCTCCTGGCGTCGAAGGCCCGCCTGGGGTCCTTGGGAGGGGTCACGCAGACCAGCTCCAGGGCGGATGGCGCTCCGGAAGAAGGCTCCGCCGCCTCGACCGGAGAGTAGGGGGGCTGCAGGCCTGGCTCGTAGCGCATCAGGGCCTGGAAGATGGCGTTGACCGGGCCCAAGAGGCAAGCCGGGCTGCGGAAGTTCGCCCTGAGGCGGCAGGCCACGGCCCGGGGATCCTTGAGGATGTGCTCCGAGAACATCTGATAGGCCGCCATGTCTGCCCCGCGGAAGCGGTAGATGGACTGCTTGGGGTCCCCCACGACGAAAAGGCGGGGGCTCAGCCTGACCCTCCTCCAATCCCCGGCCGAGCCTCCGGTCTCCTCGGCCAGGAAGATCAGGAGCTCGCCCTGCAAGGGATCCGTGTCCTGGAACTCGTCTATGAGCAGGGCCGCGGCGCGGCGTTTGAGCTCGTCTCTCACCTCGCGATGGTCGCGGACCAGGTCCCTGGCCTTGCGCAGGAGCCCGTCGAAGGAGACCAGTCCCCGCCGGGTGTATCCCTCCCGGAAAGAACGGGCGAAGGGCAGGAGGAGCCTGAAGGCCCGGCGCAGGAGGGCCTCCTCTGAGGCCGAGGACCTGGAGGCCACGGCCAGGGTCCTCTCGTAGAGCTCCCTCCCGGCCGGGTCCCAGTCCGCGGGCCACCGGGATCTGGGGATCTCCCGGGCCCCCAGCCTCGGGGGCAGGGGCGGATCCTCGGAAGCGGCAGCTCCCGCCAGCCCGGAGAGGCGCCGACTCAAGGCCTCCAGGGTCTCCAGGATCTTGGAGTTGCCCCGCGCCGGAGGCTGGCCCGCGGCCGCCCGGGAAAGCCCGGAGGCCATCTCCTTAAGCCAGGCCGCCAACTCCTGGTCCCCCCGCCCCAGGCCCTCAAGCTCCAGGCCCTCCCGGCAGAGCTCTCGGGCCAGGTCCTCCAGGTCACCCAGGGGAGCCAGGCGCAAGACCTCCAGCCACTCCCCCTGGCGCGGGGCCCGCTCCCCCAGCTCCTCGTCGAGCCATCGCGCCCACTCCTGGGCGAAGAGCTCGTCAAAGAGAGCCCCCTCGTCCACGGTGAAGCTCGGATCCACGCCGGCCTGGACCGGATAGGCCCGCAGGATGCGTGAGGCGAAGGAATGGATGGTGCCGATCGCGGCCCGGTCCATGTCCTCCAGGGCCGCGCGGGCGCGCCCCAGGAGGGCCTCAGTCCCCACCTTGAACACGGACCTGATCTCCTGGAGGAAGGCGGCGGCCCTGGAGCCCCCCTCGCCTCCGGTCAAAAGGGAAAGTATCTCGAGGAGGCGCTCGGCCAGGCGCAGCTTGATCTCGGAGGCGGCCTTCTCCGTGAAGGTCAGGGCCACGACCTGGTCTATCCTGGGGGGCTCACGCCCTGCGCCCGCCAAAAGCAGGAAGAGGAGGCGATCCGTGAGGAGGGTGGTCTTTCCGGTGCCGGCCCCTGCCTCCACCACCACGTTGGCGTCCAGGCGCAGGCGGGCGGCCTCCCGCTCCCTGCGGTCCGGCTCCTGGAAGGCCCTATGCGGCTCCATGGGAAGGCGGCTTAAGCTGGCGATGAAGTGATTCTACAAGATTTTTGGATAGGCTCTAAGGGCCCAGAATCCCCTAGGTCCAAAGACTCCAGCCCTCTTCCCTAGTGGTCTCATAAGGGCGAAATCGCGGGGTTAGTATACTGGGCAAATGAAACGATTCTTTTTCCGCCTGAGGATGCTCCTTTCCCCGTCCCTTTGCGTCCTCCTCGTGGCCCAAAGCCCCTGCTCCTCAGCGCCGATGCGCTCAGGGCCTAGGGCCAAGCCTGGGAGGATCATAAGCGGACTCTCCATCCAAAGGGGGAGCGCTCTTGCCGGCCTTCCCCGAGTGCTCCCCTTTTCGCGGCTTCCCAGCCCTGCCGCCTCCCTAGGCCGATTCCAGGAACGCCGGGGACAGGACCTTCACATGACCGAGCAGGGGTACCCGCGGAGCGGGTCTGCGAGGCCGCTTCCCAACGAAGTTTGGAGGCGGCATTCCCTCGCGTTATCGCTCGGTCAAAAATGGTTGGAGCTCGGCAGAGCGGAAACCATCTCGCCCGAGGCCCTGGAGGCTCTGAGGGCTTCCCAGGAGGAGCTGGCTCAGAGGGCCACCCGGATGAGCGGGGAGGAGGCCAAGCCCAAGGCCGGGATCCTCTTTGAGGGCGCCTCTTCCCAGGGCCCTCCGAGCGCCTCTCCGGGAGAAATTCCGCCCGCAGATTCCAGCCTCTCGGGAATCTCCCAGGGGCAGGAGGCGCGGCCGGCCCAGGTCCCGGACCCCAAGCCGCAACTCAAAAAGAAGCTCAAGCTCTGGCACAAGATCGTGATCAGCCTCGTCCTGACCGCCATCGCCGCAGCCAGCGCCTGGTACTTCGTGGCCCCGCGGATCACGCCCGTGAAACCTCCCCCGGCCGTGGTGGAGGTGGAAAGGATTCCCTTCAAGATGCGGCTCGATCCCTCGGCCAGGGTCCTGCGCGGGGTCCAGCAGAAGGCCCCGGAGCTCACCCTCAGCGTTCCCGGAAGCCCCATCACGTCCGTCTCCTTTAGCGCGGAGGGAAAGACCGCCGTCACCACGCACGGAGACGGGTCCTGGCGGGTCTGGGACCTGGAGAAGGGAGAGGCCTTCCTGGCCGAGCGCTACCCGGGAAGAGTCCGCGCAGCCACCTTCGCCGAGGAAGGCAGGAGACTGATCCTCCTGGACCAGGACTCCACGGTCCGGATCATCGAGAGCGGCTCCGATGAGGCGCGCGCGATCGCCTTGAACGCCGGCCCCCTGGCCCGCCACTCCTTCAGCCCGGACGCCAGGCGCCTGGCCCTGGTCCCCGAGAAGGGCCCTGTCCTGGTCCTCGACCTGAGCTCGGCGCGCGCGGAAGCCTTCAAGGTGGAGGGCGAGATCCTGGCCCTGGGCTCCACCTCCCAGGGAACCCTGATCCTGACCAGGCTGGCCACCATGATCAGGCTCTACTCCTGCGTTCCGGGCCTGATGCCCGCGGTCCTGGACGAATGGAGGCTGCTGGTGAAGGCGGACCTCTCGGAGACGGCCCTCAACGAGGCCGGGACCAGGGCCTTGGTCGCCGGGAACTTCATGGGAAGCCCCAAGGTCGGCTACCTGGCCTTGAAATCCTCCAAGCCCCAGCTCCTTGAGGCCGAGGACCTGGAGCTCGGCCCGGCCGTCGTCGCCGGCGTCGCCCTGGACAAACCCGGCCTCAAGGCCGCCATCCTCCTCTCGGACGGCAAGCTCTGGCTCTGGATCCCGGCGGACCAGGACCTCCGCCTGGTCGGGAAGGCCGCCTCAGGGGCCAGGGTCTTCTTCTCGGAGGACGGCAGGCGCCTCTACGCGAGCGATCTCTCGGGCGGCCTCCAGGTCTGGCCCCTGGAGCCCTAATCAGGTCCTGAAAGCCGAGAGACCCAAGGGAAGCCCTCAGCCTCTCGGGCCTGGAGGACCTGCCGGACTACGCGGCCCCCTGAGGGCGGCTCCCCCCGGGGCCCAACAGCTCGCGCACGGTCGCCAGGAGCTGCTTCAAGTCCAGGGGCTTGTAGAGGATGCGGACCTGCGGGTCCACGGGGATATCCTTGCCCACCTTCTCCCGGGAGGCCGCGGTCACGAAAAGGATCGGGAGGTCCTTGCGCACGTAGGGGGAGGCCCTGAGCCTGTGGTAGGCCTCGAAGCCCGAGCCGTAGAGGCCCGGCATCAGGATGTCGAGGACCACTAGCTCCACGTTCAAGCCCTCGCTTTGGACCACGGCCTGCCAGCCGTCCGCGGCGGTCGTCACCCGGTAGCCCGCGTGCTCCAGGACGTCCGAGAGCATGGCCCGGTCCCTCTCATTGTCGTCCACGATCAGGACGAAGGACCTCCTGCCCTTAGGGAAGGGGTCTGTCATGGTATTCGGCCGCTTGCCTCAACCATTTCCTCTGCGAGCGGCAGCGAGCGTACTGACGCCCATGAGGAATTACTTTGGGCGTCACGTGCGCGTTTGGCCGCAAACGCTTCGGTCATCTTACCCTCATTATACCCCTCTGGGGCGCCCGGCGCCAGGCGCTTTCGCGGGGGAAAGGAGGGCCCGCTGGGCTCGCCCCCTGGAAGGGCCGTGGCTCTTGCGGCAGAGGGCCGCAAACCCGCAGAGGCTGCAGTGGCCGTGCTCCCCCTCCTCAGGCCTGATCGGGAATCTCCCCTGCGCGATGCGGGAGAGGCTTCCCGAGACGCCCTTGAAGAAGTCCCCGCGGTCCCTAGCCCACTCCCAGCCCTCGTAGTCCTGGGCGCGCGGATGTCCCGTCTCCTCCGGGGAGTCCTCCAGGGCGTAGAGCCGGGCGGACTCAAGGGCCGCTCCCCCTCCCAGGGAGGCTCCCGCGAGCTCCGCGTAGACCGGAAGCTGGTGCTCCTCCCCCCGGGC
>CAYLZQ010000091.1:0-7459 GCA_964388045.1 uncultured Elusimicrobia bacterium
GAAATGGTTGGAGGCGCGAGCCGGAAACCGGAGCTCGGCAGAGCGGAAACCATGACCATGGAGGCCGTCTCCCGGCCCCCCGCAGGGCCCATGTCCCGCGCCATGTTCCAGGAGGAGCAGCGCCACCTCGCCCCGGGCCTCCAGTCCATCGCCCTTTTCTCGGAGCTCGCCCTGGAGAGCGGCCGGGGCTCGCGCCTGCGCGACGCGGACGGGCAGGAGTACCTCGATTTCGTCGCCGGGATCGGCGTCGCCTCCCTGGGCCATGCCCACCCCGAGTACGCGCGCGCCCTCTCCGAGCAGGTCGCCAAGGTCTCGGTCGGAAGCTTCACGACCAAACGCCGCCTCTCCTTCGTCAAAAAGCTGGCCACGGTCACCCCTGCCGGCCTGGACCGCATCCAGCTCTACTCCTCGGGGGCCGAGGGGGTGGAGGCCGCCCTCCGCCTGGCCAAGAGCAGGACCAAGAGGTATGAGGTCGTCGCCTTCTGGGGGGGCTTCCACGGCAAGACGGGCGGGGTCCTGGGGCTCCTGGGAGACGGCTTCAAGCGCGAGCTTGGCCCCCTGATGCCCGGCCTCCACCTGGCTCCCTATCCCGACCCGCGCCGCTGCCCCCTGGGCGAGCGCGGGCCCCACGACTGCGCGGCCCACTGCCTGGGCTTCCTGCGGGAGATGCTCAAGCGGGAGACCGCCGGGGCCCTCTCGGCCGTCATCCTGGAGCCCATCCAGGGCACGGCCGGAAACCTCATCCCTCCCCCCGGCTTCTTCGCCGGGGTCTGCCGAATCGCCCGAGAGCACGGGGCCCTCTTCATCTCAGACGAGATGATCACGGGCTTCGGCCGCACCGGGAAGTGGTTCGGCTGCCAGCACGAGGGGGTGGTCCCTGACGTCATGACAGTGGGCAAGGGCATGGCCGGGGGCTTCCCTGTCTCGGGAGTCGTCACCAGCTCGGAGATCGCCTCCTCCAAGCCCTTCGCCAACCCCTCCGGCTCCTCCTCGAGCTATGGCGGTAATCCCCTGGCCGCGGCGGCCGCGGATGCGACCCTCGAGATCATCCTCCGGGAGAGGCTCGTCGAGAACTCGGCCCGGGTGGGAGCAGCCCTGCTCGGGCGCCTGGAGGCCCTCAAGAAGCGCTGCCCCCTCCTCGGGGGCGCGCGCGGCCGGGGGCTCTTGATCGGCCTGGATCTGGTCAACCCGAAAAGCGGGGAGCCCCTGGCGGCCCCCCTCTGCCGGGAGATCTTCGAGGAGGCCCTGCGGCGCGGGCTTCTCACCATGGCCTACAACCCGGCCTTGCGCATCAACCCCCCCCTGGTCATCTCCGAGGAGGAGGCCCTGCGCGGAGCGGACCTCCTGGAGGAGTCCCTGGGGGCTGTGCTGCGGAGAAGATTCTAAAAGGCCGTGAAACAAAAACCTCAAGGAGCCCTGGTCGGATTCGGGCAGGTGGCTGAGAAGGCCCATGCCCCGGCCTTCCTGGGGCTGGGGATCCCCATCGTCGCGGTCGCGGAAGCCGACTCCGAGCGCAGGGCGCTGGCTGCCCGGACTCTTCCGGGGGCGAGGACCTACCACGGCCTGGAGGAGCTCTTGGAGCGCGAACCCTCCCTTGATTTCATGGACATCGCAACGCCTCCATTCCTGCACGGCAAGCAGGTCTTGTCAGCCTTGGAACACGGCCTTCACGTCCTTTGCGAGAAGCCCTTGACCCTGGATCTCAAGGAATTCGACCTCATAAAGAACCGCTCGGCCGCAAGCGGCCGGGCGGTTTATACCATCCACAACTGGGCCCACTCCCCGCAGTGGCTCACGATCGCGGAGATCGCGGCCTCCGGCCGCCTGGGCGAGCTCCGCCACGCGGAGCTCCACGTCCTGCGCACCCAGCCCGCCTCCGACGCCATGGGAGGAGGCTGGCGCTGCCAGGCCCGCCTGGCGGGCGGTGGGGTCCTGGTCGACCACGGCTGGCACAGCCTCTATCTCCTCCACCGCCTCCTCCGATCCCCAGCCACAGGCGCAAGCGCCGCGCTCCGCCGCCCTTCGCGCGACGCGGTCGAGGAAGAGGCGACCCTCCTCCTGGAGTTCCGCCAGGCGACCGCTCTGGTGCATCTCTCCTGGAGGGCCCCCGAGCGCTCCAACACCGCCCTCCTGATCGGCACCCGAGGGATCCTGGACCTCAAGGACGACGAGATCATCCTGAAGTCCGGGGGAGCCGAGGAGCGCTTTCCCTTTCCGGAGAAACTCTCGGCGGGATCCGCGCATCCGGCTTGGTTCCTGGGAATGCTCGAGGAAACCCTGCGTGGAATCGCCGACTCAAGTCCCGGCAACCTGGCGGAGGCCGCATTCTGCCTGGAGGCGATCTCCAGGGCCTACGCCTCCCAAGGGCAACCGGCCGCGCCCCGGGAAGAGGTCGCTCCGGCATGAGCCAGCCCTTCACCAGGGCCCTGCTCCTTTTCCCGCGCCCCAGGCTCATGCTCGAGAAGGTCGGGGGGCTGAGCGTGCTCGAAAGACAGCTCCACACGGCGCACAGGGCCGGGATCCGCGAGGTCTGGATCCGCGCCCGCAAACCGCAAGAGGCGGCCTTGAAGGACCTGCGCCTGCCTCCCCTCAAGATCCGCTGGGCCGGCGAGGCCGCCGCTCCCTGCCCCGCCCTGGTCCTTTCAGGCGACCACTTCCTCAGGGTAGAGGCCCTCCGCGCCGCATCCCAGGCCCCTGCGCCAGCCCGCGCCGCCCTGGAGGATTCCTCGGGCATGGTTGTGGTGAGGGTCATCCCATCCCAGGAGGAGGGCCAGCGTCAGCCACTGGCCCAGGAGGCAAGCCTCTTCCTGGACCTGCCGGCTGGCCGCGAGAGGATCCTGGCCTGGCTCCTGGCCTCCGGGCCCAGGAGCCAGGACGGCTTCATGGCACGCCACTTCGACCGCTATCTCTCCCTGGCCGTCACCCGCCGCCTCCTAGAGACCCGGGTCACGCCCAACGCGATGACGGTCCTAAGCTCCATGATAGGGATAGCGGGAAGCCTGCTTTTCCTCAGCACGGCCAGTCCCGGGCCCTTGGCGGGCGCAGGACTCATCTGGCTCCACTCGGTCCTGGACGGCTGCGACGGGGAGCTGGCCCGCATCCGCTTCCAGGAAAGCCCCCTGGGCGGCGCCCTGGACTTCTGGGGGGACAACCTGGTGCACCTTTCCCTTTTCCTTTGCCTGGGGCTGGGATTTGCGCGGGCGGATCAAAGCCCCCTGCCCATGGCCTTGGGCCTGGCCGCCGCCCTGGGGAGCCTCGGCTCCGCCGCCATGGCCTACCAGAAGCGCCGCAAACCCGAGGCTTTCGGCGCTGTCCCCAACTCTCCCCTGGCGCGTCTCGAGAACTGGCTCGCCCAGCGGGACTTCATCTACCTGCTCCTCCTCCTCGCCTTCCTCGGCCGCACCTACGAGTTCCTATGGGCCGCAGCCGTGGGCTCGCTGCTTTTCTTCGCCATGATGATCTACTTAGGGAGAACGAACCATGAACACTCAAGCCAAGTCTATCAGCCCGGCCAAGGGCAAGCTGGGGGTCCTGCTGCCAGGAATGGGAGCGGTCACCAGCACGTTTATAGCCGGAGTTGAGCTCTGCAAGAAAGGCCTGGGCCGCCCGATCGGATCCCTGACCCAGCTTCAGACCGTCCGCCTGGGGAAGCGCTACGAGAACCGAGCTCCCTTGATCAAGGATTTCGTTCCCTTGGCCGGTCTTTCGGACTTGGCCTTCGGAGGCTGGGACCTCTTCCCCGACTCGATGGCGGAGGCCGCGGCCAAGGCCGGGGTCCTCGAGCCCTCACAGATCGAGCCGGTGCGCCGGGAGCTGGAGGCCCTCAGGCCCCTGCCCGCGGTCTTCGACCCGGCCTACCTGCGCAATCTCAAGGCGACCCACGTCAAGAAGGCCAAAAACAAGTGGGATCAGGCCCAACAGCTCATCGAGGACATCCAGGGCTTCCAGGAGAAGACGGGGGCCAAGCGCCTGGTGATGCTCTGGTGCGGCTCGACCGAGGTCCTGCCCGAGCCCTCGGGATGCCACGAAAGCCTTGAGGCTTTCGAGCTGGGCCTGCGGGAAAACGACCCCGCGATCCCGCCCTCCATGATCTACGCCTACGCCGCGCTCTCCCTGGGCATCCCCTACGGCAACGGCGCGCCCAATCTGTCCGCGGACGTACCGGCCATGGTGGAGCTGGCCCAGAAAAACAAGACTCCGATCGCTGGCAAGGACTTCAAGACAGGCCAGACCCTGATGAAGACGACCATCGCCCCCATGCTCAAGGCCAGGATGCTGGCCCTCAAGGGCTGGTACTCGACCAACATCCTGGGCAACCGGGACGGGGAGGTCTTGGATGATCCCGGCTCCTTCAAGACCAAGGAGAAAAGCAAGATCTCGGTCCTGGACTCGATCCTGGAGCCAGAGATCTATCCAGAGCTTTACGGCCGGTTCCACCACAAGGTCCGCATCGACTACTATCCCCCTCGCGGGGACGCCAAGGAGGGGTGGGACAACATAGACATCCTGGGCTGGCTGGGGATGCCCATGCAGATCAAGATCAACTTCCTCTGCCGGGACTCGATCCTGGCCGCTCCCATCGTGCTCGACCTGGTCCTCTTCCTGGATCTGGCCAAGAGGGCGGGCTTGAGCGGCATCCAGGAATGGCTCTCCTTTTACTTCAAGTCCCCTCAAT
Source organism: uncultured Elusimicrobia bacterium (assembly GCA_964388045.1). Classification (GTDB taxonomy): domain Bacteria; phylum Elusimicrobiota; class Elusimicrobia; order UBA1565; family UBA9628; genus CAYLZQ01. The sequence goes on from CAYLZQ010000091.1 coordinate 4,676, forward strand.
GCCGGCAGGACTTGAGGCCTGAGCACGACCTCTTCATCCAGCATCTCAAGCTCAAGAACACCCTCAGGCTCTTGATGGGGGAGGAGGTCTTGGATCACTCCGGCCTGGACTACTACGATCCGGCGCGCGGGACCCCCGCGCCAGCCCAGCCTCCCAATCCGGCCAGGGGGAGAAAAATCCAGACAGCAGCAAGATAAAAACGTCAAAGGATTCGGAGGCGGACGCGCCGGGCCGATAGACGGCCCGGCGCGTATTTTGTATACTTTCCCGACGTGAATTGGCTCGTTATGAGCATGGTTCTGGCTTCCGCATCAGCCTCCCCGGGCTTGGCGCAGACAGAGACGACGGCATCCCCCCAAGAGACACCGGCCCAGGAGGCGCCTAAGGCCTCAGGAGAGGCCTCGCCATTACATTCCACCCCCTTTCCCCCTATTTCCATATCCACCGAAACCGCCCTGCCCTCAGCCCCCTCCACCGCGGCTGTAGCCCTTGGGATCTCGACTGAAGCCGCCCCCGCGGTCATTCCCAGGCCCTGGGTCCTTGGCGAAATAGCTGTTTCCGGGAATAAAAACGTCAAGACCAGCGTGATCAAGGCCCAGATCAAAGCCCGCAAAGGAGACCTCTACGACCGCCCGGAACTCGACCGGGACATCCAGGGCCTCCTGGGCTTGGGAAGCTTCGAGCGGGTGGGCGCCGACATCGCTCTGACAGGCAGGCCCGTGCCCGAGCATTTAAGAAAGGTCGCTGGATCCAGCCAGACGATCAGACTCGCCTTCTTCGTCACCGAGAAGCCCCTGGTCAAGAAGATCAAATTCGATGGAAACAAGAAAGTCGGGCGCGCGGTCCTAACCGACCTCCTCAGCCTCAAAGCAAAGGATCCCCTGGATCCCCTCAAGCTTAGGGAAGATGAGGAGAAAATCCTCTTAAAATACCGCGAAAAAGGGTTCCTGGACGCGGCCGTGGCCAGCCAGGTGGACAAGGACACGACGACCCTTCAGGCCCTGGTCACCTTCAAGATCGAGGAGGGCCCCAAGTCCCGGATCTTCTGGGTCGCACTCAAGGGCATCAAATCGTTCAAGGAAAGAAAAATCCTCAAGCTCATGAAGAATCGCCGCAAGAAGGTATTCTTCGAGAAGGACCTCAAGGAGGACGCCCAAAAGATCGAGAACTTCTATCTGAACCGCGGCTTCCTGGACGTCCAGGTGAGCACCCCCTCCGTGCTCATCAGCCTCGACAAAACCAGGATCTACATCGACATTTCCCTGGCCGAGGGCCGCCAATACCGCTTCGGGGACAGCTCCTTCTCCGGAAATCTGATCTACACCTCGACCGAGCTCGCCAAGGCCGTCGCCTACCGCCGGGGCAAGATCTTCAGCCAGGAGAGGTATGAGGAGACGATCCGGGCCCTGCAGGAGCTCTACGCCGAGAAGGGACGCCTGCGGGCGCGCATCACCCCCGCCAAGAACTACAACCAGGCCACGGACCTCATGGACGTCCGCTACGAGATTCTGGAGGGACCCATCGCCACGATCGGCCACGTGGACCTGGAGGGGAACAAGGCCACCAAGCGCCACGTCCTGGCGCGGGAGCTCGTGGTCAAACCGGGGGACGTCTTCAAGGCCTCCCGGATCCGCAAGAGCCAGGAGCGGATCATGAACCTGGGCTTCATCGACGACGTCAACGTGGACATCCAGCAGAGCCTCGAGGACGAGAACGCCGTGGACCTGACCTTCGAGGTGGCCGAGGGCAAGCCCGGGGTCCTGACCGCCGGGGCCGCCTTCTCCTCCCTGGAGGGACTCTTCGGCACCCTCTCCCTGCAGCACCTGAACCTCTTCGGCCGCGCCCAGCGCGCCTCGGTCCAATGGTCCTTCGGCGGGCGAGTCCAGGACTACTCGCTCTCCTGGACCACGCCCTGGTCCTTCGGCAAGCCCATGAGCCTGGGCCTGGACCTCTTTAACACCAGGAGGATCCGCGCCTTCGAGACCTCAAGCACGGCCTACGTGGAAAAAAACCGCGGAGGCTCCATCCGCCTGGGGCCGCGCTTCGAGGAGGACAAGTACCAGCTCAGCTTCTCCTACACCTACTCCGAGATCACGATCGCCAACGTGGAGGAGCGCTTCCGGGGCTCCCTGAGCGAGGGGACCAGCGTATTCTCCTCCGCCTCAAGCGAGTTCGCCCGCGACACGAGGGACAGCATCTGGGACCCGACGCGGGGCAGCCGGCACGCCCTGGGGCTTCAGCTCTCCGGGGGGACCTTCGGAGGAGACATCCACTTCTTCAAGCCCTGGTTCTCCAACTCCCTCCACTACCGCCTCTTTTCGATCGGGGACTACCCCTTCGTCCTTACCTTCGCCAACCGCGCCTCTTACGTCACCCAGTTCAACGAGACCAAGGAGGTCCCCGTCTTCGCCCGGTTCTTCCTCGGGGGGCAGGACAGCCTGCGCGGCTACGCCCCCACGGGGGAGGTGGGTTTCCCCTCAGGCGGCAAGCTCTACGACGTCTTCAACGCGGAGTTCGGCTTTCCCCTGGCCCGCGAGCGCCGAAGGACGATCGTCAAGTTCGTGGTTTTCTTCGACGCGGGCGCGGCCTGGGACCGGGTCAAGGACATAAGCGCCCGCATCGGCTCCGGGGAGCGGGACATCAAGACCAACGCGGGCTTCGGCATCCGCTTCACCACCCCCGCCTTCCCCATCCGCCTGGACTGGGGCTACGGCTTCAACCACAGGCCCGGGGAGAGGCTCTATCAGATCAACTTCGGCCTGGGGAACCTGTTTTGATGGAAGG
>CAYLZQ010000092.1:0-7440 GCA_964388045.1 uncultured Elusimicrobia bacterium
GCAGCAGCCCGTGCATCACCCCGCTGCGCTCGTAGCGGTAGACGGTGCCCAGCTCGCCCAAGCGCACCGGCAGGTCGCGGTAGCTGCGCAGGCGGCTCTGGTAGATCAGGATGTGGAAGGGGCAGTTCATGGGCTTGAGCTGGTATTCCGCCTTCTCCACCTCGATGGGCTTGAACATGTTCTCCCGGTAGAAGCTGGTGTGGCCCGAGGTCTGCCAAAGCTCGAGCTGGGCCACGTGGGGGGTGTAGACCATCTGGTAGCCGCGCCTCAAGGCCTCGGAGCGCAGCCAGTCCTCCATGGCCAGGCGCATCAAGCCCCCCTTGGGGTGCCAGAAGATGAGCCCGGGGCCGGCCAGGTCCTGGATGCTGAAGAGGTCCAGGGCGGCTCCGAGCTTCCTGTGGTCCCTGGCCTTGGCCTCCGCGAGCATCTTGAGGTGGGACTCGAGCTGCTCCCGGCCGGGCCAGGCCGTGCCGTAGACGCGCTGGAGCATGGGGTTCCTCTCGTCCCCCCGCCAGTAGGCCCCGGCGACCGACAGGAGCTTAAAGTGGCGGATGGCCCTCGTGTTCTCGCAGTGCCCCCCGCGGCAGAGGTCAGTGAAGGTGTCGTGGGTGTAGTGGGTGATCCTCTGGCCCTTGAGGCCCTCCAGGATCTCGAGCTTGTACTTCTCCCCGCGGGCCTCCCAGTAGCGGCGGGACTCCTCGTAAGTCACCTCCCGGCCCACGAAGGGATGGTTTCCCTCCGCGATCTGCCGCATCCTCTTCTCGATCTTGGGCAGGTCCTCCAGGGTGAAGTGGTGGGGGCCGTCGAAGTCGTAGTAGAAGCCGTTCTCGATGGCCGGACCGATCGTGATCAGGGTCCCGGGGAAGAGCTCCTGGACCGCCTGGGCCATCACGTGGGCGCAGGAGTGGCGCAAGGAGTCAAGGTACTCCTGGGAGTCGAGGTCAGGCTTGCTTGAGGTTTCGCTCATGGAGCCCATGGAAGAGCATGAAAAATCCACCCGCGGCCGGAAAGCCGGATTCGCCCGCAAAAACCGGCAAGACTCTATCAAACTGGGCCTGGCGGATCAACAATAAGTCTAACGGGCGTCCGTTACAATGTCAAGGGCGGGGCCGTGTTAAGGCTTGTAACAACGAGGGCCCCCGGAAACCGGAGGCCCTCATCTCTAATTCTTGGCTACAAGAATGGCGACAGTCTCAGAGGATAAAATGGTGCCCAGTATAGGATTTGAACCTATGACCTTTCCCATGTCAAGGGAACGCTCTACCGCTGAGCTAACTGGGCACAAATCTACGGTTCTGTCATACTTTCCCAGGGCGCTACCCCTGCGCTAACTGGGCTTGAAAGTCTATTTTACTTAACTCACTATGACGAAGCAACGCTTGGAGCCTGCGGCCAGTTTTGCTATCTTAAATCCTGGAAATCAGCCATGGCCGACAAGACCAAGGCCCGGACCGGCGAGACCGCGGATCCCTACCTAATCCTAGGCCAGGAGCTCCTTCTCAAGATCCACGACCTGATGGTCAAGGCCAGGGTCCTGGAGGAGCGCCTCATAAAGATGAGCAAAAGCGGGGACGGCTTCTTCTGGATCGGCGGACCGGGAGAGGAGGCCTTCAACGTCCCCCTGGGCCTGCAGGTGAAGAAGGGCCAGGGCCCGCAGTACGACTACCTCCACCTCCACTACCGCTCAAGCGCCATCGCCCTGGCCATGGGTATCCCGGTCATCGACATCATCCGCCAGATGCGCTGCGTGGCGAGCGACCCCTTCTCCCATGGCCGCAACTTCGTCAACCACTACGCGGTCCCGGAGTGGAACCTGGTCCCCATGTCCCCCACCATAGAGACCCAGTACTCGACAGCGATCGGAGGGGGGATCGCGAACCTCCGGGCCGGGGGCGAGGCGATCACGATCGTCAACGGCGGGGATGGGGGAACGGCCGAGGGAGACTTCCACTCCTGCCTGGTCTGGGCCAACCGCCCGGCCATGCCCCTCCCGATCTTGATCGTCGTGGAGAACAACGGCTACGCGATCTCGGTCCCCGTCTGCGACCAGTACGGGGACAAACGCATCTCCAACTGGGGCAGGGTCTTCGACATGCCGGCCAGGACCGTGAACGGCAACGACCCGGTCGAGTCCTGGTTCGCCGTCCATGAGGCCATGGCCTACTGCCGCAAGGAGCGCAGGCCCTACCTCCTCGAGGCCCTGGTCAGCCGCCTCTACGGCCATTCCTCCTCCTCCGGAGCCAACCGGGTGGAGGAGCCGGACTGCGTCGCTCTCTTCGAGGAGCAGCTCTTGAAAAGAGGGCTCGTCACGCAGGGACGGCTCGAAGAGGCCTGGCGGAGGAACCTCGAAGAAATTGATCAGGCCCATCAAAAAGTGAAGAAGGAACCCTTCCCTGATCCCGGCTCCATCTGGGAGCACCTCTACGCTGAGCCGCTCCCGGAATCCTATCCGACCAAGGGTGGAAGCTGACCCATGGCCAACATGGCCCAGGCCATCCGCCTGGCCCTTCACTACGGGGAGGAGAACCTGGGCGTCCGCGAGATCTTCGGCGAGGACGTCGGCCCTCCCCTGGGAGGGGTCTTCACCGTCACCCAAGGCCTTAGGACAGCCTGGAACACCCCCTTGGACGAGCGCGGGATCATCGGAGCGGCCCTGGGGCTTGCCTGGGCGGGCTTTCGCCCGGTGGCCGAGGTCCAATTCGTGGACTATATCTTCAACGCCATGGACATGCTCAAGCTCTGCGCCAACTCAGCCTGGACCTCGGCCGGGAAATTCAAGACTCCCCTGGTCATCATGACCCCGGTCGGCTCTGGGATCCACGGCTCGGTCTACCACTCCCACTCCTTTGACTCGCTCGCGACCAAGCTCCACGGCATGAAGGTGGTCTGCCCCTCGACCCCCCTGGACGCCTACGGCCTCATGCTGGCCGCGATCAAGGACGACAACCCGGTCCTCTATCTCAAGCCCAAGGCCCTCCTGCGCGCGCGCGGGGAGGAGCTCATCCCCGGCGAGCCCGCGGACGAAAGGGAGCTCAAGGGCATGATCGACGCCCCCATCGGGGACCGCTCCCACTGGAAGCCCCGCTGGCCTCCTGTCGAGGATTACGCGGTCCCGATCGGGAAGGCCAAGGTCTCAAAGCCGGGAGGGGACGCGACCCTCGTCACCCACGGCCGCCTGGCCCCCATCGCCCTGGAGGTGGCCAGGGAGTTCAAAGAACGGGGAGCCGGCGACGTGGAGGTGATGGACCTAAGGACCCTCATGCCCTACGACTGGGAAGGCCTCAAGGCCTCCATCAAAAAGACCGGGCGCGTGCTTTTCCTCAACGAGGAGACCGAGATCGCCAACTTCGCCGAGCACCTGATCCGCAGGGCCGTGGATGAGTTCTTCTACGAGCTCAAGGTCAGGCCCAGGCTCCTCTGCGGCAAGGCCGTCCCGGGGATCGGGCTCTCCCCCAACCTGGAGTACGCCAGCGTCCCCCAGAAAACGGACGTGGAGAGGGCCCTTCGTGAGCTCCTCCAGGAGCCCGCCTGACATGCCCCTGGGACTCTTCTAAGCCCGGAGGCAGGACACCGACAGGAGAACTAGAAGAGGCTCGGGGCTCCCCAGGATCAGGAAGAGGGCCGTCTGCTGACGCCCAGGTAAATCAGAATGGCCGCGACCCCTGCGATCCCCAGGGCTGGGAAGGCTTGGCCGGCCAGGGATGCGACAGTGCCGGCCAGGAAGAGGAAGAAGGCGCCCAAGGGATGCCGCCGGGCCCACTGCCTGAGCTCGGCCAGAAGCCCGGGTTTCTTCCCCTGAGGCGGCTGAGGCTTCGCCGGGACAGGCGGAGGCTCCAAGGCCTCCTCCCCGGCTGAATCCCTGATCCGGTCCATGATCCGGCGGATCCTCTCCTTCTGCGCATCCCTGACCTTCTCGCCGTAGCCTTCCAGGCTCGCGCTCGCAAGCTCCCGCTCCAGGAGCGCCAGGGCCAGGCCCTTGGTCCTCCGGCTTGGGGAGTGGACCGCGACCACCCGAAAGGACTGAAGGGCAAGCTGGGAATAATAGACCCCCTCTGGCCCGAAGAGACTGTCAGCCAGGCCCCTCATGACCAGCTCCCGGACGCTCTCGAAAGGGGTCTTAAGCCCGATCTCCTCAAAAGCCCGAAGGACGATTTCCCTCAGGGGATATGGATTCTCAGCGGTCCTTCCAAGCTCCTCCAGAAGCCCGCGCACCACGATCCTGTGCGAAGCCTCCTCTCGATCCCTCCCAACCAGATCCAGCATCCATTCCACCAAGGCCTTCCTCTGCCCAACCTCGTCCAGGTCGAGCAGGGATTTCACCAGGGCCTTGGCTTCTTGGACCGCCGGGGTCTGCTGCGCCTGTTCTGAGCCTGGCACAGAAAGCGCCTCGGAGGCATTGGCCCCTCCCATGGACTCGATTCCGCGCCCAACTTCTTCTTCGAGCCGGGCAGCCAGGAGGGCGGTGAGCTTTTCAGCGGCTTTGGCATGGCTTCTCTCCAGGCCCTGGAGGCTCCCGGGCTGAAGATACATGGGAAAATAGGTCTTGATCTCCTGCATCCCCGAGGCGGCGTTCACAAGGACCTTGCGGTCGGCTTGCCTCTCAGCCTCCTTGGCAAGCTCCCGGGCTCTCTGCTCGAGCTTCCGAGAAGCCAAGTGGATGGCCGCGCTCGTCAACACCCTCTGGCTGGTGCCGTCGAGCCTTGAGAAGCCTTCAGGGGTATAGCCCAGGTTCGCGAGCTCGGAGACAAGCGGGGCGAGGCTTGCTCTGGGCTCGGGCAGGAGGAAATCAAGTTTCCCGAGGACAGCGGCCGCCCTCAGCATCCCGGCAGGAGCCCCGTAAGAGGAGGCGAAGAAGCGGCCCATGGCTGTTCCCCAGGCAACGGACACGCTTGGAATAGGCGGTTTGGGAATTCCTCGGGCAGGGGAGACATTGCCCCAGGCTGGTCCCCAGGGGCCCAGACCCAGAATCAAGGCAAAGCCTGCGGCCGCTTGGCTCATGAGAGTCCCTCCTCGTGACCACAAAATATCAAGAAGCCCAAGCCGACAAGATGAGACTTTCAGGCACCCCACGGCGTGGCAAAGGGCCTATCCCCCTCTAGGACCAATGCCAGAGCCTCTTTGGTGCCTTGGCCCCAAGCCATTCGGCCCCATGAAAAGAGAAAATGAGTTCATGCTGCGTTTGGCGCTCCTAGTCTTCTTGCTGCTCGGAGTCCCTCCGGCCTCCTCCCAGGATGCGGACTGGGACGGCTCCCAAAAAGAGGACAAGCCCCTCCCACGAATCCAATTCCAACCCTCGGAGCCACGGGGAACCGGGGAGGAGGTCTTCCCAGAGGACGGGAGCCTCCCGATGAAGGCCTGGTACACCTCGGGGCAAAGGCACAGGGCTTACTCTGGCCTGGGAGAGATCCTGGAGCGGGAAGGGGTGGCTCTCAAGGACCTGGGCTTTGACTACGAGTGGATCCAGGACGTGGCCCTCTTCTCCAGCCAGGGAGACCTCATCCTCCAAGCCGACATGCCGGCAGACCCTGAGATACTCACGAATCTGACCCGCGGGGTTTTGAACGACGACTGCGTTCCCTGCCTGCGCAGGCTCACCCGGGAGGACTCAAGGAGGCTCGGGATTGCCGCGAGGCAAATGCAGTGGACCTTCCTGGAGGGTGGAGAGATGGTCACCGGCCGCCTCTCGAGCGGGGAAACCTACGCCATCCTCGGCGATGAGGTCCTCAAAAGGACAATGGCCTTTCACAAGCAAAAGACGGGCCGGGAGATCGGCGAGGCCTCGGCCAAGGAGCTGGTGGCCGCGGACCTGGGGATCAAGCCCTCCCATCTCTTGTCCGTGCGCGCCTCAGGCCACCTGGACCTGGTCATGACCGCCCTACCGGGCGGCCGGATCCTCCTCAGCTCTCCGGCAAAGACCGCTGAGGTTCTTCGGGACCTACTGGCCAAGAATCCCCCTGCTGAGGAGGCCAGGCGCCTGGGGGCCATGCTGGCGCTCCACGAGCGCGGGCACCAAAGGCTCTATTCCTCCGACGCCCCTCCGGACCTCGCGGGAAAGCCCATGGGGGATCCTGAGTTGCCCCACAGGCCCGCCGAGGTCGCCGAGCTTGACGCCATCGAGGCCGCCCTCAAGGGACCCTTGCAGGTCATCCGGGTCCCGGGCGTTTTCAAGGAGCTCGACACCTACGCCAACTCGAAGAGCCTCTACATCGCGGACGCGATCAACTTCTTCAACGGCTTCGTGGGCTCAAGCCAGGGCGGCCTCTTCATCGCGACCAACGGGGCCGGGGGCCTGAGCTCCCTCGAGGAATACTGGCGCGGAGTCCTCTCGCGGCACGGAGTCGATCCCAAGAGGGTCCATTTCCCAGGCCGCTACCGCTCCGGGGCAGGGCTTGACTGCGCCGGAGCCCCGAGCGGAAAGTAGAACCCGCCGCAAGTCTAACGCCGCTTGGCGCCGCGCCCTGCCGCGCGCGGGTAGCGGGCCGTGATCACGGAGCGCATCCCGCCCCTGGTGTTGAAGGAGCCCTCGACCTCGGCCCAAACCGGCCTGACCGCCTGGGCCACGTCGTCGAGGATGCGGTTGACCGCGTTCTCGTAGAATATCCCCTTGTCGCGGTAGGCCAGGAGATAGTACTTGAAGGACTTGAGCTCGAGGCACTTCTTGTCCGGCACGTAGCGCAGGACCAGGGTCCCGAAGTCCGGGAGCTTGGTCTTGGGGCAGATCGAGGTGAACTCAGGGCACTCGATTCTGATCTCGTAGCCTTTATGCTGGTTGGGCCAGGTCTCGATCGGGGGCAGGGCCACCGCAAGCCCGGCCAGGGCGAGATTGGGCTCGTAGCCGTAGACCGACTGGGTCTTCCTCTTCATGGCTCACCTCGGAGGGTCTCTTCTCAAGCGCAGGGAGTTCAAGGCGACTGAAATCGAGCTCAAGGCCATGGCGGCTCCAGCGTAGTGGGGCTTGAGCAGTATCCCGAACCAGGGATAAAGGGCCCCGGCCGCGACCGGGATGAGGAGGAGGTTGTAGGCGAAGGCCCAGAAGAGGTTCTCCCGGATCACGCGGCGGATCCTGCGGCTGAGATGGATGGCCCCTGCCACGACGTTTAAGTCCGGCCTCATGACAGCGAGGTCCGCCGCCTCGACGGCTATGTCGGTCCCGGAGGCAAGCGCGATGCCCACCTCCGCCTGGCTCAAGGCCGGGGCGTCGTTGAAGCCCTCGCCGACCATGGCCACCTTCTTGCCCTCGGACTGCAGGCGAGAAACGATCGCCGCCTTCTCCTCCGGGAGGATCTCCGCAAAAACCCGGCTGATCGAGGCCTGCTCCGCGATCTGGTAGGCGGCCTCGTTGCGGTCCCCTGAGACGAGCACCACCTCAAGCCCCATCTCCTTGAGGGTCCTCACGGCCTGCCGGGCCGTGGGGCGCAGGAGGTCGGAGAGGACGAAGGC
>CAYLZQ010000093.1:0-7427 GCA_964388045.1 uncultured Elusimicrobia bacterium
TTCTCCCCCACGGCCTTGAGCTGCTTGGCCGTCAGGCCCTGGCCGAGGTTGGTGCCCACCGCGATCACAGGGACGTTCTGCAGGATCGTGGCCGTGACCTTCTCCTTCTGCCCGTCCGCCATCCTGGCGTCGAAGGTGACGAGGACGTCGACCCTGTCTCCCGGCTTGACCAGGGCCCGGAGTTCCGGCTCGATGGGGAGGATGGTCCCGCGGTAGCCGGGCGGGATCTTGACGGAGAGCCCAGCCTCGGGAGAGAGGGAGACCAGGGAGGACTGCGCGATCTGGTTCCCCTTGGGGATCCGGACGCGGGTGACCAGGTTTGCGATCATCTTGATGTCCGAGGGGGTCTTGACCTCGAAGGCGTCCTGGGCCATGAACTTGCGCGGGACCGCCATCGCCTCCACCATCTCCTCCTTGAGCACGGTTCTCTCCGGGATGTCCACGCGGGCCACCAGGACCTGGCCGGTCTCGTAGGCGTTGGAGAGGGCCCTCTCCTTGCTGGTCAGGACCATCAGGTAGAGGACGGCCCCCGCCATCGCCAGCAGCATCGGGACGAGAACTCCTTTCTTCTCCATGGTTTCTACCCTGGCTATTTCTGCAAAGGCTGCTCGATCGGCACGCGCACCGTCGCGCGGATCGGCCGGCGCCCGCTCCCCTTGGGTTTTGACAAAAGCACGTTGCTGATCGGAAAAACAAGCTTGGCGTCGTAGCTTCCGGTCACCACCAGGTCGTGGTTCTGGACCTCGGCCTGGCGGTCGTAGACCGTCGGCTCCACCCGGGAGCTTACCCTGGCCCCGGCGACGATGCGGCTCATGACCGCCTGCATGTCGTGATCGACGTCCCGCGGGGAACCCCCGTAGCGCGGGGTGGCCTTCAAGGCCCCGATCCTGGCCGCCTCGTAGGTCGAGTGGTTGAGCACGATGACCCAGAAGGCGAGGCTCCCCATCTCCATGATCGTAAAGACGATGGCCAGGAAAACGGGCAGGATGAGCAGCATCTCCACCACGACCTGCCCCCTTCCCTTGCCGGCCTTCGTTTGATGGAACACAGCCCGCCCCCCGGACCCCGCAGGGTCCGCCTCGAAACCGTCCAAACCGCGTTGAAAGACCTTACTTGCCCAAGTCGGCCGCGGCCCCGGAGATCATGGCCTGGATCTGCGCGAAGAGTCCTGGCATGAACTTCTTGAGCGCGATCCCCGCGATCAGCACGACGCCGACGACGACCGTCAGCATCAGCAGGTATTCCACGGTGTTCTGGCCCCTCTCGCTCTTGAGCCACTCGCGGACCTGCGCGATCTTCTTTTTCATCACCTGCGCTCCTTTATACACGTTAGTAGTAAGACATCAAGATCTTGATTCCGGCCTTGGTGAAGAGCTCCTTGAGCCGGGCCTGCATGAACCCGTACATCCCGGCGCAGAAGGTCACCAGGGCCAAGGTCGTCAGAAGATACTCGATGACCGTCTGGCCTCGATGTTGTCGGAGCGCATAGCGCTCCGACCTAACAGGGTCTTTCAACGACTCTTTCATAGATAACGCAGTTTTCATAAGGACGCGCGACGGCAAGAAATCCTCCGTACGTCGTTGAAACGAAGCCTGCTCCGGATTTCTTGCCGCGCGTGCTTCCATATTTTCAGTGTAACAGCCGCGCCCAGCCTTGTCAAGACGCTCCCCGTTAAAAAACTGTTAAAAATCCGCATAGAAATCAGAACTTCAGCTTGAGCGAAATCTGGTCCACGGTCCCCAGGGCCCCGAAGGGCACGAAGGCGTAGTCGAGGGCCAGGCCGTAGCCGAAGGCCTGGGAGGTGTAGAGCCCGAAGCCGAAGGAGAGGCCGCTGGTCCGGTCCAGGCGCAGGTCCTTGAGGGTGTCGTCAAAGCTTTGCCCCAGGTTGTCGGTCTTGTGGTAGCCGATGCGGAAGGTCAACTGCCCCACTTCCAGGTACTCCTCGGGGAGCTGGAACTCCCCCCCCACCCCGACGCGGACCCCGCTGTCTTTGGCCTTGTTGAGCTCCAGCCCCAGGGTCAGGAACTCGCCCGCGCGCAGGCCCGCCCCCCCGCGCACGACCGAGGCGGCGTTGGCCAGGCTCGTCCCGAAGTTCTGGACCGCGAAGCCCAGGGAGAGGATGTTGGTGGGTTTGCCGATGGCCCCGAAATCCCCGACCAGGGTGTTGTGGACGCTGCCCGCTATGTTCTCATGGACCACCCTGAGGGCCCCCCCCAGGAAGAGCTTCTCGTACCAGAAGGAGCGGCCCACCCCGAGGGTCCCGAAGCCGTCGCGCACGTTGACGCCCTCGTTGGGCTGGGGGACCCCGTTGGCGTCGCGCACGTCGAAACCGTCGGCCGAGAGGTAGGCGAGGTTGGCGCCCCAGACCGTGCGCCCCATCGGATGGGCGTAGGCCAGGTAGAGGGGGGTGTCCAGATCCTGGACGTGGCGCAGGTAGGAGTAGGCGAGCTCCCTCTGCTGGGTCTGGGCCAGGCCGGCCGGGTTCCAGGTGAGGGCGTCGGAGCCCTCGGCCAGGGCCACGTAGGCGCGTCCCATGGCCATGGCCCGGGCGGAGCCCTGCCCAAGCTTGAGGAAGGCCGCTCCCCCCGTGCCGGCGGCGGGGTCGATGGCGCCGGCCGGCGCCGATGCCATTGTCATCAGAGCCAAGGCCCAAAGGAACCCTCCATAAAAGGACCGGCCTGGGCGGGGAGAGGGCTTCCCCTTTCCCTGCAACCCGCCTCTGCCTTCCCATGCCGGCATCATGGTATCAAGATGCGTTTAACCGTCTGCAGGACGTTGCGGCCCCCCAGGGTCTCCTCCACCCGGATCACGGCGTAGTAGAGCCCGCGCGCCACCCCGCGGCCGGACTGGTTGGTCTTGTTCCAGACGAAGCTCAGGGGGCCGGCGCTCGCGGCGAAGCTGGGAGCCACCTCCCCGAAGTCCCTCTCCAAGACCATGTCGCCCGCGATCGTGTAGAGCCTCATCTTCACGCTGGCCTGGAAGGGAACGAAGATCGAGAAGGTCGCGGTCGGGCCCGTGACCGGGTTGGGATAGGCGAAGGTGTTCCTCTCGAAGTCGCCCTTGGGGTCCAGGGAGGCGTTGCGCACCACCGGGATATCGTCTATCGGGCGGTCCAGGGAGAGGGCCAGGGGGTTGGTCACGTCCCCGGTCAGGTCGCTGATCGCGGTGACGTCCGTGGAGGCCACGATCCTGAACTTGTAGCTCCCGTCCGGGACCAGGGAGAGGCGCAGGTCGGTCCCGTCCCAGACGTCCTCGATCTGGGTGCGGGCGGGCTTGACCCCGATGATCCTCTTGACGAGGGAGACGGACTCCGGGGGGGAGGGGTTGCCTGCCGGATCGAAGACCGTCCCGGGCTTGTAGATCTTGATCGAGACCTTCATAGGCTCGGAGACCTGGTAGAGGAGGGAGGCCCCGTTGGTGTCGGCCCGCAGGGGGGTGACCGCGACGTCGTAGATGCGCAGGGGGTCGAAGGAGATCGTGACCTGGGCCGTGGAGGGGCTGGCCAACTGCGCCGAGAAGTCCGTGGCCACCGCGCGCACGATGTAGAAGCCGGCGGGCGGGAAGTTGCCGCCGTTGTCCCGGCCGTCCCAGACGTCCTGGAGCAGGACCCCCCCCTGGCGGACCTGCCCCGTGACCAGGCTGCGGACCAGGACCGGGGGATTGGCGGTGTTCAATATCTGGACCGTGACCGAGGACTGCCGGGTCAGGGAGTAGCTGATCGTGAAGGGATGCAGGGCCACCGTCGCGCTCGAGTTGAAGAGGGAGGGGAAATCGGGGCTCACGGAGAAGCTCGGGAATACGATCGCTCCCCTCTGGACCACCAGCGAGCCGATCACCCGGTCGGTGGCGAAGTAGCGGGGGGTGGTGGTCGACTCCGCGGTCAGGGTGAAGATGTACTGGCCGTCGGGGATGAGGAGCCCGTTGGGGTCCCGGCCGTCCCAGGACTCGGTGATCCGGAGGCGGCCGGCCCGCAGCCCACGGATCGTGACCACCGGGGCCACCGGGGCCCCGGAGGGCCCCACGACCTGGGCGCAGAGGCCCGGGGTGAGGCTCGCGCAGGGGGGCCAGGTCGCGGAGCTCCCCAGGACCACGCTCCCCGGGGGATAGATGTTCCAGGCCATGTTCATGGTCTGGGAGAGCTGATAGCTCAAGGTGACCAGGTCCGAGGCCCCTCCCAGGAGGGGGGTGGTCTGGATGTTCGTGATCCGGAAGAGGTCCACCGGGAAGAGGGCCGTGGTGGTCGAGACCTTCGCGGGGAAAAAGGGGTCTGCCGCCGTCAACTGGACGAGGTAGGTCCCCGAGGAGACGACCAGGCCGTCGTCGCCGAATGGCTCCTCCCACCTCTCCACGTTGCCGAACAAGCCCGGGCGCGTCTCGTTTCTGACCAGGGTCTTTATCAGGCTCGTCCCGGAGGCGTCGTAGATCCTCATGTTGACGATGGCCTCGCGCGAGAGGGAGTAGCGGAAGAGGAAGGGATTCAAGCCCGCGACCGGGGGGCTTGAGCCGATCACTGAGGAGGCCGGGGCCACCTGGCTGATCGCGACGAAGCCGCGCACGACCGGCAGGAACCCGCTTTTGGCCTGGGAGGTCCATAGCCTCTTGTCGGCGGCAACGCCCCCGAAGGGAAAGCCGTTCTGCGAGGCCAGGGCCGCGTAGATCACGAAGACGTAGTTCCCGTCCGGGAGGAGGCTGCCGGAGGAGTCCCTCCCGTCCCAGAAGCTCACCACCCGGACGCGGGAGTTCTTCTGCTCCACGATCCGCCGCAGGGGGGCCAGGGCGGCCCCCGCGCAGCTTGAGAGCCTGGGCCCGAGGTTCTTGGGGGGGCCGGGGGGATCGGCCTGGTCGAGGGCGGGGTTGTTGACCTGGTTCAAGGGGTCGGAGACCGCGCCCACGGCGCAGAACTGGGTCCCCGGGGGATAGATGTCTATAAAGGTAGTGGCAGGCTCGGTGAGCACGTAGTCCAGGACGGCCAGGGAGGTCGAGCCCTCCACCAGGGGCTGGACCCTGATGTCCGTGATCTGGAGGGGATCCAGGGCGATCTGCCGAGTGGTGGCCTCCGAGAGGTCGTCGCCGAACTGGTCGCGGGCGAAGGCCTGGAAGTTGGCCAGGTAGACCCCGGGAGGCAGGAAGTCTCCGTTCTCCGCGCGGCCGTTCCAGGAGTCCCCGTTGAGGAGGGTCCCGGCGGGGGTGCCCTCCCCTGTCCTGGGCAGCCCCCCCACGATGGTCCTGACCACCCCCAGGGAGGAGGGGTCCGTGATCTTGATGAACATGGTCGCGTCCTTGCTAAGTCGGTAGGTCAGGTTGTAGGGCTGGACCGGGACCCCGGTGATCGTGCCCACGATGGTGGGGGAGGAGCGCACCACGTGGACGTTGGTCACGTCCACGATGATGGGTTTCTGGGAGACCACGCTGCCGCTGGCGTCGATCGAGAAGTCCCCGTCGCGGGTGGCCCCGGAGGGATAGGCCCTCACCGAGGTGATGGTGATGTTGCCGCTGGCCCCGGTCTGGTTGGTCTTGACCTGGACCCTGAAGCCGTACTGGCCGTTGGACTTCCCGAACTCCCCCTGGATGTTCGCGGACCCGTCCCAGAGGACGCAGAAGGGGCCCAGGGGGCCGCAGGGAGGGGCATCCGAGCTGGTGCAGCCGCCGATGAGTTTTCCGGGGGCGTCTATGAAGAAGGTCCGCAGGGGAGGGGTGGAGGCCGGGTCCAGGGGGTTGGAGCCGTCCTGCCACTTGAAGATCTCGAAGCTCAGCTCGTCGATCCCCACGTCCGGGGTCCCGGCCCCGGCGTCCGTGTTCCCGTAGCCGATCGAGGCGCACAGGAAGATCGCGTTGTTGCAGACGTTGCTGTAGAGGGCTCCCAGGTTCAGGGGGCCGGTGCCCGTGGGCGTGCCGAAGAGGTTGGCCGTGCAGGTCGTGGCGTTGGTCTGGCGCTCGAACTCGAGACGGGGCTCGTTGGAGATGTTCCCGAAGAAGCCCGAGGTCAAGGTCTCGGCGGGGTTGATGCTGGGGCCGTTGGTCGTGCCTCCGACCCCGCAGGAGACGCAGGAGGCCGGGCAGCTGGCCGGGGCAATCCCGGCGCACACGGAGCTCGGGATCTGGGGGCAGCGGAAGCGGGGGATGCCGTTGACGTTTTCCACCACGCAGTTGGTGTTCTTGCGGTGGACGAAGGCGGTCTCGACGAATATCTGGACCGCCCCGGCGCGCGAAGGCAGGAGGGCCGCGCCCAGAAAGGCCGCGCAGGCGAGCGCCGCGGCTCTCGCGGCCCGGGAGCGGCACCGTTGCTCGATCATCGAAGAGAGTCCACTGGCCCTGGCACTGATTTTATCCCATCCCTATTTCGGCCGGATTAAATTAATGTTAAAAGTTTGTAAAAAAACCTGCCCCGCTCCCAGGGTCCCTGGACCTTGCCGGGCCTGGGCCTTATGGCCCATAAAAGATCCTCGCCAGCAGGAAGGCGCTCCCGGCGGCCAAGACCCAGGCCAGGGCGTGCCGCCAGAAGTCCCCCTGAGCGCCCGCCTCCCGCTTCCCCGGCCGTCCCGGCTGGATCGGGAGGGGCTCTTGAAGGAGCTTCCACCGGCTCCTCTCCTCCTCCCAGAGCCTGGAGAGCTCCTGGAGATGATGCTCGATCTCCGCGGCCCTCGCCAGGGCCCCCTCCCGCTGCCTCTGGCACTCCTCCCGCAGCCTGCGCTCGCGCAGGAGCTCGGCGAGGGTCTTCTCCAGGGCGTCCCTGGCCTGCCTGAGGCTGCCTTGCGCGCGCTCCGCCTCCTCCTTGAAGCGCCCCAGGCCCGCCTGCGCCCGAGCCAGCTCGCTCAAGGCGCGCTGCTCTCTCTTCTCCCGCTCCTGCTTCTCCTGCTCGAGGCGGCCCTCCAGGGACTTGAGCCTCCCGCGGGCCTGCTCAGCCAGGGCCGCCAGCGCCCTCTCCTGCTCGAGATGGCGGGCCCGCTCGCGCGCGAGATCCTCGGCCGCCTCCCCGATCCCGGCCTGGGCCTCGAGGGTTTTCTCAAGGACCCAGGACTCCTGGACCCTCCCTTGACGGCGCAGCTCCATGAGCTGCCTCTCCAGGAGGGCCTGGCGCTCCCTCACGGCCTCAAGGGCCCTCTCCTTGGCCTCGAGCAGCTCGGTCCAGGCCCGCCTCTCGCGCCTGCGCTGCCTTTTCAAAAGCCGCACCGCCTCCCAAGCCTCCTCCCCGCCGGCGGGCCCTGCCGGCAGGGAGGCGGAGGCTTCGGCGGAGGCGGCTGAGGCTGACTCCGCATTGGCCCAGAGCCGGTCTATCTCCGCCAAGTCCTCGGGAGGCACCCCCCGAGTTTAGCAGTGGGTCCCGGGAATTCAATGAACAAAATGTTACGCGGGGTCGCTCAGCTCGCCCAGGGGGGCGCGAGTGCCAGTGGCACTCGCGCGGGCGCAGCGATAGAACATTAATGGC
>CAYLZQ010000094.1:0-7368 GCA_964388045.1 uncultured Elusimicrobia bacterium
GAGCCTGGCTCGGAAGGCTTCCGCCTCGGCTAGGCCCCCTTCCAGTTGGGCGACCACGACCCTGCCCAGGCCCTGGGGCTCCTCCTCGGGGCCCGCTCCGGTCAGCCTCTCCCAGAGGCTCCTTGGGGCCTGCCCCTTGCCGGCCTCCAGGGCCTCCCGGGCCAGGACCTCGATCAAGCCCACTGTGGACTCCAGGGCCGCGGCCCGCACGCCCGCCTCCTGGAGGCCGGCCTGGAGGGCGCGGCTCGTGAAGAGGCTTTGGTCCGCCAGGAAGACGATCTGGTTCTCGGCGCTCCTCACCTGGTCCACGAAACCCGGGGGCAGCGGCCAGGCCAGACGCCTGAGGGGCATGGGCTCCGAGGGGGAGAGGGTGGCCAGGGTGTCGAGCCAGAAGAGGGCGAAATTCCCGAGCCGCCGGTGCAGGGCGAAGAGGGCTTCGCGCTCCCCAGGCGCAAGACGCGAGCCGTCGGCCACGACGGCCATGGGGGCGCCCCCCAGTTGGGAGAGGTAGCGGGTCTCGGGGACCAGCAGGGGCTCGTAGCCCCGGGCCGAGAGGGAAGGCGAGATGTCCTTGAGGAGGGCATGGTCGTCGGTGATGACCACGACCCTGGGCTTCTCTCCCACGCCCGGCTCCAGGCTCCTCACGGCGATTGCGGCATCAGCCTCGCGGTGAAGTGGCTCAGGGAGGGCGAGGCCTCCAGGAGCCTCAGCCCCCGGATCGCCCGGGCCCTCCGGGAGAGCTCCGCGAAGACCTCGATCACGAAATCCACGTGGCTCTGGGTGTAGACCCGGCGGGGGAGGGCGAGCCTGACGAGCTCCATGGGGGCGGGCACGAACTCCCCGTCCCTGCGTCGGCCGAACATCAGGGAGCCGATCTCCACCGCCCTGATCCCGGCGGTCAGGTAGAGCTCGCAGGCCAGGGCCTGCCCCGGGTAGGCCGAGGCGGGGATGTGCGGCAAAAACTTCCTGGCGTTGACGTAGACGGCGTGGCCTCCGGGAGGCTCCACGATCGGGACCCCGGCCCTGCGCAGCCCCTCCCCCAGGTACTCGACCGAGCGCAGGCGGTAGGCCAGATACCGCTCGTCGAGGATCTCCTCCAGGCCCCGGGCCATGGCCTCCAGGTCCCGGCCGGCAAGGCCCCCGTAAGTGGGGAAGCCCTCCCCCAGGATCAGGAGCTCCCGCGCCTTCACGACCCAGGCAGGGTCGTTCAAGGCCAGGAATCCGCCGATGTTGACCAGGGCGTCCTTCTTGGCGCTCATCATGCAGCCCGAGGCGCAGGAGAACATCTCCCGGGCGATCTCGCGGACCGGGCGGGTCGAGTAGCCGGGCTCGCGGAGCTTGATCAGGAAGGCGTTCTCGGCGAAGCGCGCGGCGTCGAGGACGACCGGGATCCCGTATCGCCCC
This sequence comes from uncultured Elusimicrobia bacterium, assembly GCA_964388045.1. Taxonomy (GTDB): domain Bacteria; phylum Elusimicrobiota; class Elusimicrobia; order UBA1565; family UBA9628; genus CAYLZQ01. Next base: position 1,405 of record CAYLZQ010000094.1, read on the forward strand.
GCGATCCCGGCGACCTCGCGGAGGTTTCCCATCGAAACCGGCTGGCCCCCCAGGGAGTTGTTGGTCGCGGTCATGATGACGAGGGGGATCCGGGAGGGCCCGATCTCCCGGATCCTGGCCTCCAGGGCCTCGGTGTCCATGTCCCCCTTGAAGGGCCCCGGGAGATCGAACTCCCAGGCCTCGGGGACCGGCAGGTCCAGGGCCTGGGCCCCGGTCGCCTCCACGTTGGCCCGGGTCGTGTCGAAATGGGAGTTGGAGAGGACGGTCTTTCCCGGCCCCCCCAGGATGCTCAGGAGCACCCGCTCCGCGGCCCGGCCCTGGTGGACCGGCAGGACGTGGCTGTAGCCGGTCAACTCGCGAACGGCCCGCTCCAGGGCGTAGAAACTGCGCGCCCCGGCGTAGGACTCGTCCCCCCGCATCAGGCAGGCCCACTGCTCCGAGGACATGGCCGAGGTCCCGGAATCGGTCAGGAGGTCGATCAAGACCTTGTCGGCCGGGACGTTGAAGAGGTTGTAGGAGGCCTCGCGCAGGGCCAGCTCGCGCTCGGCCCTGGTCGCAAAACCCAGGGGCTCCACGCTCTTGATCCGGAAGGGCTCTATGATCGTCTTCCAGCTTTCTTGCATGGGATCGCGGTCAATTCGTCTCCGACCCGGCATGATGCGAGCACTCGGGGCAGCGGCAGAGCTTGCGCAGGCTCTCGAAGGAGAATATCCCCGTGCCGTGGCCGTCCGAGAAGGCGAAAGAGAGGGCGTAGTTGCCGACCAGCTCGGCCCGGCTCGCCTTCACGTCCTGGGGGACGCTCTCCGGGTCCAGCAAGGCCTTCCCGCTCCACTCGTCCCGGCAGAGGGCGCAGGGGCAGTTCTGCCTCAGGTACTGGAAGGTGTAGACGCTGAGATGCCCGTCCTCCCAGGTGATGCGCAGCTCCCGGTCGTCGACCCGCTCGATCTCCTTGGGGCTGAAGTTGAGCATGATCCTCCCATGGCCCGTTTCGCGGGAAATGTCCGCCCTTGCCGCCGATGCGGTGATATTATATCATCTATCTCAAGCGCAAACCGGATCGGGAGGACCCATGAATTTTCTAGCAGCCGCGTTTCTCTTGTCTTCGCTCACCCCCTCGGCCCTGGCCCAGGGGGACCGGGAGGTGGTGAGGGTCAACGGCACCCCGATCCGCCAGTCCGAGGTCCTCGAGAGGCTCTGGAGACGCTTCGGGCCGGACACCCTGGAGGAGATGGTGGACGAGCTCCTCCTGCGCCAGGAAGCGCAGGGCAAGAAGATCACGGCCGAGCCGGCCGACGTGGAAAAACGCCTGGGGCGCCTGCGCGCCCAGTTCGCGGACCCAAAGGCCTTCGAGAACCAGCTCCAGCAGATGGGCACCTCGCTCGATAAGATCAAGCAGGAGATCGGGGAGCAACTCTCCCGCGAGAAGCTGCTCGCCAAGGAACGCGGTCTCGCGGTCACGGAGGAGGATCTCAAAAAGGCCTTCGAGGTGCACAAGGAGAGGCTGGGGACCCCGGAGGCCGTGCACCTGAGGCACATCCTGGTCAAGAGCGAGCAGGAGGCCAAGGACCTGGTCTCCAAGATCAAGGGGGGATCCGACTTCTCCGGCCTGGCCCGGGAGAAGTCCCTGGCCCCCACCGGGAAGCTCAGCGGGGGGGACTACGGCTTCGTGGCCCGGGGCATGCTCCCGCCCGAGGTGGAGCAGGTGGCCTTTGCCATGTCAAAGGATGAGCTCAAGATCCTCCCCACGGAGAGGGGCTTCCACATTCTCCAGGCCATGGCCAAACGCTCGGCCGCCCCAGCCGAGTTCGACAAGGTCAAGGGGGACCTGCGGGACCTCCTCCTCCAGGAAAAATACCGGCAGGCCCTCCCGGACTACCTCAGGGAGTTGCGCCAGAAGGCCAAGATAGAACCCCAGGGATCGTGACCGGCCGGACGGCCCTGATAGGCCCTAATGCCCAATTAGGCTTGGGCCTCATGCCTTCCCTCATCTAGGACCTCCGCCCGGAATTCTCTTGCCCGGCCTTTGTTAGACTATTAAACCATGCTCCGGGCCTTGAGATTCCTGCTGGCCTTCATTCTTGCCGCCCCGGCCCAGGCAGCAGGCCTGGGGAGGCCCCTCCCCGGCTCCAAGGGACGAAACCTCAACGGCAAGGCCTTAGGCCTTCGGGCCGTGCAAAAAATCCCCGCCCTGGGAAGGGCCCTGGGCTCCCACCTGCTCAAGCCGGCGGAGATCATCCCTGGAAAGCAGGACCCCGCGCCCCTTGTTCCCTTCAGGCCAGAGCAGATCGGCCGAGACCAGCCTCAAGGGGTCAGCCGCCAGATCGAGCGAGCCCTGGAACGCCTGGCCTCTGAGCCCTACCAGCCTCCCAAGGACCAGGACCTCGCGGGCCAGAAGCGCTTCGCCTCGGATTCCTTTGACCACAAGCTGGGCCAGGACCAAAAAGAAGCGGGCGCGGGGGGAGAGGGCTCTGGAGGCTCCGGGGGAACGCCCGGCCTTGGCGCCGCGGACGACGGGGGAGGCCCGAACTACCCGCGAGAGAGCGTGGTCTTCAACGGCCAGGAATACCCCGCCGTGGCCTTGCGCCCCAACATCCCGATCGAGCCCCTGATCGTCTCCGCCATCGACTCGGCCAGGAAATCAGTCCACCTGGCCCTCTTCGAGTTCAAGCTGGCCGGAGTCCTCGATGCCCTGCGCCGGGCGCGCGAGCGCGGGGTCGCGGTCCATGTCCTCCTCGACTACTCCAACGTCTTCCCTAAGCCGGAGCCGGGCTCGGACTACAAGCCCAAGCGCAGCCGAGAGATCTGGGCCCTCCTGCGCGAGGGCTTCGAGGTCAAGGTCCTCAGGGGCCTGGGCGAGTACGGGATCATGCACAACAAGCTCGCGGTGATCGACTACGACGAGTCGGGCAAGCCCATGCTCGCCGAGTACGGCTCCTACAACTGGTCCTGGACCGCGGAGAACAGCCACTACGAGAACGCCAACTTCACGGTGGAGACCCGGAGGATCGGGTTCCTGATGGCCTACTGGCAGTGGCTCGACTCCCTGGCCCGGAAAGCCTCCTATTCCTCCAAGCCCGAGGATTTCTCCTGGCCCAAGACCCTGCCCCCTCCCCCGGTCTCCCCTCCCCTGGACATCGTCTTCAACGGAAAGGCCTTCACCTCCCTGGCCCTCTCCCCCAACCGGACCCCTGGGGAGTCCCTGGAGGACTGGCTGGTCGCTGCCGTCGAGGCGAGCCGGAGGACGATCGATCTCTCCATCTTCGCCCTGCGCTCGACCCGGATCGCGGAGGCCCTGGCCCAAGCCCATGCCCGGGGAGTGCGGGTTCGGGTGGTCTTCGACCAGGGGCAGGCCGCCTCGGAGCCCTTCGGGCCCTACGCCAGATGGCTCTCAGGCCAGGGGATCGAGGTGAGGACCCTCTCCGGCCCGGACCCAGGCAGCGATTTTTCCCCGGCCCAGAAGTTTCACCACAAGTTCGCGGTCTTCGACGGGGAGCTGGTCGAGACCGGCTCGCCCAACTACACCAAGTACGCGGCCGCGGCCAACTTCGAGAACGCCCATTTCCTGAAGAGCCCCTCGGCAGGCACCTACCTCTTCGCCTTCGAGCACCTCTTCAAGATCGCCAAGCCCCTTGCGCCGCCGCAGGCCCTGCCCGCGCTCCCCGCTGACGAGGAGCTTCTCCGGGAAATCGAGCGCGAGCCCGGGCCCAGGCCTTCCCCGGACCCGCACCCGGGACCAGCCCCCGGGGTCAAACCCAGGGAGGTCCCCTTCCACGGTATCTTCGACTCCTACGTCCTGCGCCCGGACAAATCCATCGAGCGCGAGCTCGTGAGAGCCATAGACGCAGCCCAAAAGAGCGTCCGGATCGCCCTCTACGAGTTCGACCTGGAGAGCGTGATGGAGGCTCTGCGCAGGGCCAGGAGGCGCGGGCTCGCGGTCGAGATCGTGGTGGACCGCTCCCACGTCTACACCTCGGGCTTGGACAGCACCCGCAGGCCCAGGATGCCCTCCCCCCAGATCCTGGCCCTGATCCACGAGGGCTTCGACGTCCTTGTCCTAGCCGGGGAGAGGGGAGGCATCCAGCACAGCAAGCACGCGGTCTTGGACGCGGAGCTGGGGGGCCTGATCGTCTTCGGCTCCTACAACTGGGCCCAGACCGCTGAACACAACCACTACGAGAGCGTGCTCTTCTCGAGCGAGAGGCAAGACGTCCAAGACCTCCTCGCCTATTTCCGCTACCAGCGCTCCCTGGCCTCCCCGGTGGACAAGGACAAGCTCGACGCCGTCCTCTCGCGCAGCCTGGCGGACGCCGAGCGCGAGAGCCTCGAGAACCTGGCCCTCCTCGAGGCCATCATGGAGGGGCAGGAGGAGCTGGACCGCACCTCCAAATTCCCTCCCCCGCCCCAGAACCCGGCCACCCCGATCGACCTCCACGGGGAAAAATTCAGCCGCCACTACTTTTCCCCGCAGGGAGGAATCGAGGAGGCCTGGATCCGCGCGATTAAGGCCGCCAGGCTCTCGATCGAGATCGCGATGTTCGGCTTCTACTCCAGGGCGATCGCGGAGGCCCTCCTTGCGGCCAGGAAGGCCGATCCCAAGCTGGTCATCCGCCTGGTCCTGGACTCCGGGCAGGGCAAGCTCGCCAAGTTCGACGGCCAGCCGGTCTCAGAGTGGTTCGCGGAGCGCGGCTTCGACATCAAGAGCCTGGCAGGCCCCAACGAGGACGGGGACCCTATGTATGAGAAGCAGCACAACAAGTACCTGGTCGTAGACGGGAAGTTCCTGATCGCAGGCTCCTTCAACCTCTCCCCCAGGGCCGAGAACTACAACTTCGAGAACATAGCCGTGACCATGGAGCCGGCGGACGTGGCCGGCTTCGCTGAGTACTTCGCCCGGATGTACGGCCGGGGCTGGAGACCGAAACCCAGGGGCAAGGGCCGCCTCCTTCCGTAGATGCCCCCGCTGGCCGCCCTGATCCTGGACTGGATCCTCACCGCCCTCTGGCCCATCATAGGGAAGGCCGGGACCAGGCTATTCACAGGGGTGCTCTTTGCCCAAGCCGGGATGCTGGTGGGGCTTTTGAGCCTGGCTCCCTGGCTGGCGGCAGGTGGCCGCTGGCGCAGGATCGTCTCCCCGGAGCTGCGGGGCCCCCTTTTCCTCGCCGGGCTCTTTGGAAGCGGGCTTTCCTCCTTCCTCCTGATCTCGGCCCTGGAGCATACCACCCCGGCCAACGCCGCTGTCATGTGCCAAAGCGAGGTCCTCTATTCCGCCCTCCTCTGCGCCTGGCTCCTAGGAGAGAGGATCACGCTCTCGCAATCACTGGGAAGCCTCCTGGTCGTGGCCGGGACAGGCCTGATCATGATCCACGACCTCTCGACGCCCCGCTGGAAAGGGGACCTGATGATCCTGCTCACCCCCTGGATGTTCCAGGTCTCCCACATCTGCGCCAAGCGCCTTCCCCCGGACCTGGATCCCGTGACGATCACAGGGGCCAGGCTCTTCTACGGGGCCCTGACCCTTCTTCCCTTCAGCTTTTGGTCTTTGACTGGAAACCCCAGGTGGAGCCTGGCTCCGGAGGCCATCCTGGTCCTGGCCGCCCAGGGCCTCCTGATGTACGCTTCAAACCATGTCCTCTGGTATTTGGCCATCCGCCGCATGGACCTCTCCAAGGCCACGGCGGTCATGCTCTCCTATCCGGCCCTGACCGCTCTTTTCTCCTGGGGCCTGGGCCAGGAGAGGCTGGAAGCCCTCCAGCTCGCGGGCCTGGCCCTCACCCTCTCCGGCGCCTACTGGATCACGACCCTCCTGGCCCGCAAGGAAGAGCCCCGCCCCGAGGGAAGACCAGCGCTCCCGGGACTGACCATCGCGCGCCACCAGATCGTGCCTGAAGGGGACTAGGCCAAAATGCCCTGCCTTCTGGGCCGATAGGCCCTCGCGGGCTTGCCTCGCCTCGCATATAATATTGC
>CAYLZQ010000095.1:0-7309 GCA_964388045.1 uncultured Elusimicrobia bacterium
GTGGAGGCATGAATTCGGATCCCAGTTGCAAATAGATCGGGACCGTCAGGGCGAGCATCCCGCTGTAGGCATGGTCCACGTTCACGGCCTCCAGTGAGGCGGCCGGCGGCATGACCGGCGCCAGGGCGAGGACCCTGAAAACCGCCCAAGCGATCGCGGCCGCGAGGAGCGCCACCATGGGTATGGCGAAGCGTTTCTTCATGAGGAAGCCCCCTTGAGGAGTGTCCGAGCGTCCCGGCGCAGGGCGTCAAGTCCCTCGCCCCGGTCGTAGGCGCCGCGTACGACGCCCCGGGCGTCGACGAGGACGAATCTGGTGCTGTGGGTGACCCGGAAGCCCTCCGGGGCGTCCGGGTCCTCCGCCATCGAGAGCTTGAAGCCCTCGTACATCAGCCTGTAGAGCGGGCCCTTATCGCCCCTCAGGAAGACCCAGCGGTCCCCCCGGGCCCCGAAGCGACCGGCGTAGCGCCGGAGAGCCTCAGGGCCGTCATGGTCCGGGTCCACCGTGAACGAGACGAGGCGCACCTGCTCCGGGAGAGTCTCCTGGAGTTCCGCCATCGCGGCGCTGAGCAGCGGGCAGGGCCCCGCGCAGCGGGTGTAGATGAAATTCGCGACCCACGGCCTTCCGAGCAGGTCGTCTTTTCCAAGCGGGGTCTCTCTTTCGACAGTGACGGCCGTCATGCGGAAGTCGGGCAGCGCCCAGAGCTCTTGGAGGCCCTCTCCCGCGATCCCGCGCCGGGTCCCGCGCCAACCGAGCAGGAGGAGCGCAAGGGTCCAGGCCGCGAAGAGGGCGGCCATCCCGGGACCGAGCCTGGGTCGGGGTCCCGGCTGGGAGGCCGTGTTCATCGATTGTAGACCGCCATGTCCGGCAGGATGCCGAAGGCCAGGATCGCCACCGCCGTGAGGCCCGTCAGCACGATGGCGCAGGTGAGCGGCCCCTCGTCCTTGAGGTGCATGTAGTATAAGGCGATGAGCGTCGCCTTGATGGCGGCGATCGCGAGCGCCGCTGTGACCGCCAGGATGCGGCCCCACTCCAAGGCGGAGGAGCTCACCGTGATGAGCGTGAGGAAGATCAGGCTGAGGTAGACATAGAGGTCTATGGAGCCGTTCGCATGCGCTTCTTGCGTATCGTTCATGAAGCCTCCTAGATTAAATAGAAGAGCGGAAAGAGGAACACCCAGACGATGTCGACGAAGTGCCAGTAGAGCCCCGCGAACTCCACTTTTCTGGCAAACCGGTCGTCCATCGCTACGCCGCCGGCGGCGCGCCAGAGCAGGGAGTTCCAGATCATGCCCGCTATCACGTGAAGGGCATGCAGGCCCGTCAGGGCGTAGTAGAAGGAGACGAAGATTCCCAGCCCCGGGTTGGCGGCGATGAACTCGCTTCCCATGGTGTAGCCGTGGTGGATCTTGGCCGAGTATTCGAATGCCTTCACGAGGATAAAGGCTCCTCCCAGCAGCACCGTGGCCAGCATGTTCGCCCGGAACGCCTCGCGATTGCCGGCCCGCGTCGCGGCCAGCGACCTGACGACCGTGTAGGAGCTGGTGATGAGGACCAAGGTATTGAGGGTGGCCATGAGCACCCCCCCGGTGTAGCCGGCCTGCGGCCAGGCCGGCTCGCCCAGCCTGCAGGCCGGGCTCCCAAGGCGCAGGGTCACGTAGCTCGAGAGAAACCCTCCGAAGAGAAGGATCTCCGAAAGGATGAAAAGCCAGATCCCGAGCTTGCCAAGGTTTCTTGCGTTCATTCGGACTGCTTGCGTCTCTACAGTCGTTCCCATCCCAGCCACTCCTTGCATCTTGTCCTCCTTCGCGTCGGATAGAAAACGCCCGCTCAGGCCTGCCCCGGCCCGGGGTGGGACCGGAGGGCCATGGCCATGCGCGCCAGGGTCGTCTGCGCCAAGCGCAGCCTCGTGCGCTCCTCCTCCTCGCGGAGAGGGCAGTAGACCGCGCAATCGGGCCCCGCGCAGGTTTTCTCCTGGTAGAACACGCATCGCTCCCGAGAAAGCCGACCCTCGCAGGCCTCGATCACCTCCAGGACCGAGATCCTTTCCGGAGGCCGCGACAGCTCGACTCCCCCCGAGGGGCCCTTCGTCGTTCTCACTAGGCCTGCGCGTGCGCAACGGGCAAGGATCTTCGTCAGGAAGCTCTGCGGGACGCCCTGCGCCCGGGCCAGGGTCTCGGTAGGGAAGGGCCCCCCGCCTCCCTCAGCCTGGAGAGCCAGCCGAGAGAGGGCGGCGATCGCGTATTCGCCGGCTCGCGACAGATTTAGACAACGGGACATGGGATAGAGGATTAAAAAGGTCCGATTTATCGGCAAACGTGCCTTGTCGCAACGGAAATGCCAGGCAGGGGGGCATGAGGAAGGCTTCCTTGAAGCTGGAGGCCAGAAATGCGAGGATACGGCCCAAGACCCAGGGCTGGGGGCGGGATTGATTCAGTATCGTCCGCTGTTTCTGACTCTGACCGGGCTGACCCATGAAGTTAAAACCGATTCTAGGCATCGCTGTTCTGCTTGTCCTCTTTGGCCTGGCGAGGCGCTTGAGTCTAAATGACCTGCTGGTCCACATCCAGCACCTCGGCCCGTGGGGCCCGCTCGTTTTCATCATGGCCTACATCCTCGCCTGCGTCGTTTTTGTGCCCGGAGCCATTCTTACTTTGGGAGCCGGAGTCTTGTTCGGCGTCCTGCGGGGAACAATCTTCGTTTCCATCGGATCAATCCTGGGGGCGACCCTGGCTTTCCTCATTGGCCGCTATCTGGCGCGTGATTGGGTCACTCGAAAGGTCTCCGGCAACCCCAAGTTTCAAGCCGTCACCAAGGCTGTGGCCGCGGAAGGATGGAAGATCGTCCTGTTGACCCGGCTCTCTCCGGTTTTTCCCTTCAATCTCCTCAACTACGCTTTCGGCGTCACCGAAGTATCCCTGAAGAACTATTTCTTGGCGTCCTGGATCGGGATGCTGCCGGGAACCGTGCTCTATGTCTATATCGGTTCTCTCGCCGGCAATCTGAGCAAGCTTGGCGGAGGCCGGACTCGCAGTCCTATGGAGTGGGTCTTCTACGCGATCGGCTTGGCGGCAACCATTCTCGTTACGCTCTACGTGACCCGAATCGCAAGGAAAGCCGTGGACAAGAGGGTTGCAGTGGGCATGTAACATCTCGGCGATTCGACTCACTAAGTTTTGCGGGGCAACTACTCACCTCCCCCACGGGGAGGGGGCGAGCAGTGGGGAGGGGGCTGAGCAGTTACTTCGCGGGAGATTGCAGCAGCAAGACCTGGACCACAGGCGGTTATAGATGAAGCACACAGAAAAGAAGGACTGCTGAGCGCCGCCGAGGTCCAGCGTTGGTTTTCATCGCGGCTTGGAAGCGGTCTTATGAAGCCTCCGGAGGTTCATGATGCAACAGGATTGTCTTGTCAGACCGGACGATAGCTACAACCGGCTGCTGGTCTCAAATGGCCATCCATCCGACTGGATCAACCCGAAGCCCGCCTCGAAATACAATCTGGTCGTCATCGGCGCCGGCACGGCGGGGCTTGTGACCTCGGCCGGGGCGGCGGGCTTGGGCGCCAGAGTCGCGCTCGTTGAGAAACACCTGATGGGAGGCGACTGCCTCAACGTGGGCTGCGTGCCTTCGAAGGCTCTCATTCGGGCTTCCCGAGCCTACGCGGACGTGCGCGACGCCGCTGACTACGGAGTCATCGTGCCGCCCGGCGCGGCCGTTGATTTTCCCAGGGTCATGGAACGGATGCGCCGCTTGCGCTCCGAGATAAGCCCCAACGACTCCGTCCGGCGCTTCAGCCGGTTGGGAGTGGACGTCTTTCTGGGCCAGGCCAAGTTCGCGGGACCCGGAGCGGTCGAGGTGGACGGGAAGACCCTGCGCTTCTCAAAGGCCGTCATCGCCACCGGGGCCCGGGCCGCCGAGCTGCCCATCCCGGGCCTCAAGGAGGCCGGCACCCTCACCAACGAGACGGTATTCTCGTTGACCACACTGCCGCCGCGCTTGGCCGTGTTCGGGGCGGGCCCCATCGGCTGCGAGCTTGCCCAGGCCTTCCGGCGCCTCGGCTCGCGCGTACACCTTATCGAGGCCCTCGGCCAGATCCTCATCCGGGAGGACCGGGACGCCGCCGCCATCATCGAAAAGAAGTTCGCGGGGGAAGGCATCGAGTTCTCCTGCAACCACGACGTCGTCCGCGTCGAGAAACGCGGCGCGGAGAAAGTGGTCTTCACGCAATGCGATTGCCACAAGGGCGGGCTCGCCGTGGACGCGATCCTGGTCGGCGTCGGCCGGGCGCCGAACGTGGAAGGCCTGAACCTCGAGGCCGCCGGCGTGGAGTACGACAGAAAAGCCGGGGTCAAGGTGAACGACTTCCTCCAGACCACCAACCCCAAGATCTACGCGGCCGGAGACATCTGCTCGGCCTATAAATTCACGCACGCGGCCGACGCGACGGCGCGCATCGTCATCCAGAACGCCTTGTTTTTGGGGCGCAGACGGGCCAGCGCCCTGACGATCCCGTGGTGCACCTACACCGATCCGGAGATCGCGCACGTGGGTCTCTACGAGAAGGACGCCAAGGAGAAGGGCATCCCCCTTGAGACCTTCGTCCAAGAGTTCAAGGAGGTGGACCGCGCCCTCCTGGACGGCGAGGAGGGCGGCCTCATCAAGGTTCACGTGAGGAGGGGCGCCGACAGGATTCTGGGCGCGACGATCGTGGCGCGGCACGCAGGGGAGATGATCAGCGAGCTCACCTTGGCCATGACGGGCGCTTTGGGGCTCAAAGACATCGCGCGGACCATCCATCCCTACCCCACCCAGGCGGAGTGCATCAAGAAGGTCGCCGACGCCTACAACCGGACCCGCCTGACGCCTTTCGCGAAGACCGCGCTCGGGAGGTGGCTGGGGTGGAACCGCTTAGGGCTCGTTAGGAAATAACTGGCATGTTTTTGGACGCCGATGCATCCCGTCTGGCTGCGTTGTTCGCCGCTTGATCGTGTTCCTGTCCTTACGCGGCTCTCCCCCTTCCCGGCCTGGGGGCGGTCATGATAGGATAGTCCTGGACGCCGGACCCTGGCGCCTGAGTGCGATATCCCAGGCGGGGGGAAGGCCGGCTCTTCGGCGCGAAGCCGGGCAGGAGAATCTCATGCTGATTTGCTATTGGATCGTCATGGGTCTGGTGGGCTACCTTCTGGCCGAAAACGCCTATGACATGGTGAGGCGCTCCATGAGGGGCAGGGACAAGTGGAGGCTTCTCGTCTAGCTGCCCGCCCTGCTGGCCTTGGGCTATCTGCTGGTTCACGTGACCTTCCGCGTGATGGACTTCGCGCACGCAGCCGATGAACAGGAAGAAGCCGGCGGAGAGGAGATCCGCCATGCCTCCGGGAGAGCCGTCTTCAGAAGGTCCCTGGGCGGGGCGGAGGCCGCCCCATGAGGTGAGGCCGTGAAGAAGCTCCTGCTTTTCCTGTGCGCGGCTTTCGCCTGGCTGGCCCTGGTGGAGATGGCCTGCTATGCCTATCTCCGCCTGGTCCCGGCCCGTTTCAACCCGCTTGCCTTCTACCTGGAGGGGATGATCAAGAATTTCCATCCTCTCCTGCGGCCGCAGGGAGGCACCCCCACCCACAAGTATTATCCGTACGTAGGCTTCTATACCGAGGGCCGCTGGGACAAGGCCAAACCCCCGGTCCCTTCCTATCCCGACGGCTGGGTGATCCCACTCGGCCAGGACAGGGAGGGCCGCGAGCGCTACGCGCTGCCGGAGAAGCCCAAGGGCGCCATCCGCGTCATCATCCTGGGGGGCTCCACCATGGCCGGGATGGGGCAGAGCTCGGAGGAGGCCCGCATCTCCGCTCGCCTGGAGGCCCTCCTGCGCAGGGCCTATCCGGGCAAGACCTTCGAGGTGGTCAACTCGGCGGTCTACACCTACACGGCCGTGGACGAGCTGGTCCTCCTGGCCACCAAGATCGTCAACTTCCAGCCGGACCTGCTCCTGGTGATGGACGGCTACAACGAGTTCATCCGGGCCTACTACTTCCCGGACCTGCCTCCCTTCTGGGGGATCTTCCAGGAGTTCCTCACCCGGACCTATAAGAGAACCCAGAACCTCTCCGGGACCCTGGCCCAACTGGGCTACCTCCTTTCCAAGCGCCTCTACTGCCTGGCCATCCCCCGCGCCCTGCTCTACGTCCGCAGGACCCACCCGGCGGCCCCTGCGTCTTCCCCCCGGGGGGAGGCCTTCGACCCGAAGCCCTACCTGAGGGCCATCCGGGAATACCTGATGGTCCATGCCAGCATGATCGGGATCGCCCGGGCCCAGGGCTTTCCGATCCTGCTCGCCCTCCAGCCCAACGTGATGTACCGCAAGCCCTTGTCGCAGGAGGAGAGGAGGGTCCTGGCGGAATGGAACGCCTCCAAGCCCGGCTATTCCGAGAGGGGGAGCTGGTTCTACGCCGAGGCGGACCGCGGCTACGACCGCTTCATCCGGGAGCGCTCGGGCCCCGGGGTCAGACTCGTGAACCTCACCTCCCTCTTCGCCGGGAGGAGCGAGACCCTCTACGTGGACTCCTGCCATTACAACGACCGCGGGGCCGACCTCATCGCCCGGGCCCTGCTCCCGAGCGTGGCCAAGGCCCTGAGGCTTGGGCCCTCCTGATCCCATGCCGGTCCGCATCCTCGGCCTCTCAGCCTACTACCACGACAGCGCGGCGGCTCTCGTCCGGGACGGAGAGATACTGGCCGCGGCCCAGGAGGAGCGCTTCACAAGGGTCAAGCATGACCGGGGCTTTCCCAAGAACGCCGTCGACTACTGCCTCAAGGCCGCCGGGATCTCGGCGCGGGAGCTGGACCTGGTCGTCTACTACGACAAGCCCCTGCTCACCTTCGACCGCTTGATCGAGACCTACCTGGCCTTCGCCCCCTCGGGCTTCAGGAGCTTTGCCGCCGCCATGCCCGTCTGGATGCACGAGAAGCTGCACCTGCCCCGGGAGATAGACCGCGCCCTCGGGGGCGAGTATCCTGGAAAGATACTCTTCTGCCTCCACCACCTCTCCCACGCGGCCTCCGCCTTCTACCCCTCCCCCTTCGAGAGGGCGGCGGTCCTGACCATGGACGGGGTGGGGGAGTGGGCGACAGGCGCCCTGGGAGTGGGGAGGGGCCGCGAGCTGCGCCTCCTCAAGGAGATGCGCTTCCCCCATTCCCTGGGCCTCCTCTACAGCGCCTTCACCTACTACCTGGGCTTCAAGGTCAACTCCGGAGAGTACAAGGTGATGGGCCTGGCCCCCTACGGGGAGCCCAGATACCATGACCTGATCCTTGGGAA
>CAYLZQ010000096.1:0-7262 GCA_964388045.1 uncultured Elusimicrobia bacterium
CGCTCCGATGATCCGGGATCGCCAGGGTTCTCTTCCAGGGTTTGCCATTCACGGTTTCATTGATCCAGGTGCATAGGGCTGCTCTGCCCTTCGTCATGTGCCCCCGCCAGCCGCTGTCTCCTGCGGGATCAATCTTCTCCTGAAACCCTTCAAACCGAACATAAGCGTCCTTTGCTGATGCCTCAGCTCCAGCCTCCTCAAAGGGCAGGCCGAGCAATGGCGCGATCGCTGCCACGACCAGGTATTTCCTCATATAGCCTCCCGCCACCCAATCACGATTAGCTTAACCCCTAAGCCTGATTTTGTCAATGTGGATTTTTCAGCTTTTGGGGCTGGGTGACAAGGACTTTGTGGAGGGCCTGGAGGAGCTTCTCCTGGTTGATGGGCTTGGAGAGGAAAAGGACCACGTTGGGGTCCCTCTTCATCTCCTGGATCTCCTTGCTCTCGTAGAACGCGGTCACGACGATCACGGGAGGGATGGGCTCGGACCAGGATCTCAGCCGCCTAAGAACGTCGTAGGCGCTGATTCCCGGGAGCATGAAGTCAAGGACGACCGCGTCGGGGCGGCTCTTGAGCTTCTCAAGGGCCTCCTCTCCGGAGGCGGCCCTCTCGATCTTGAAGCCGTCGCGGCGGATCAGTATCTCCAGGAGGTTGAGAACGGCCTCGTCGTCGTCCACGATGAGGACCGTCCTATTCCTTGGGTCGGCCCATGCCTCCCCCCCGGGCCGCGCCTCGAGCTCTTGCATACGGCTTCCCACAATATAGGACGCGGGCGTTAAGTTTTTGTTACAGGGAAGGCGTGACTTGCGTCACACCCGGACTGCGGGGAGCGACGGCGAAAGCGCGCAAAGCTAAAGGGCCTGTCCTTGCGGACAGGCCCTTTGATTTTTTGACCGGGAGAGCGGATCAGCCCTGGCCGCCGGCGACCCTCATGAGGCGAGCCGGCGTGCCCAAAACCTCGAATAAGAAGTCCACCGCAGCCTGGACAGCGATCTTGCCTGACTCGATGAGAGGGGAGGATTCGTCCCCATTGGCGGATTGGCGAGAAAGAGCAGCCGCCTGGAAACGCATCGGAGAAGGGACCTCAACCCGGTTCCCGCGCTGGACTGCTTCTCCAAGGTCCTCTCCCCGCTCCAGTTGGGCCTGGGCCGCATCGATCCCGTTTTTGACCGCCAGGCGGTAGGCCCGCTTCTGGGCCCTGGCCCGGGTGCCAGGCCTGAGATCATAGCTGGGATCGCTCACCTCATCCACCTGGATATTGGAAGCGTCGTAGAGCTGGCTGAGCTTCTGATCCAATTCCTTGCCTTTAAACCCTTCGAGCCTGACCTGGATGGTGGTCAGCACCCGGTATTTCTTCACTTGGTTCCTGCCGTCCTCTTCGTATTCCGTCACCCGGCCTCTCCTGGTGTCCACCTCCACGGTCCCCTGCGAGCCCACCAGGCCCTTGATGGCCTCGTAGGCGGGCAGGACCCTCTGCTGGTTCTGCTGGACCAAGGCCTGGCTCAGCTTCATTATTTCCTGCGTCGTGACCTTGGGGCCAAGCCTCGTCTCGTTGAGAATGGCGTAGCTGACATGGGCGACGTCAGGCCTGACCGACACTCGCCCGATCCCGGTGACGGAAACCGTGCGCATCGCCCAGCCCGGCGCTGCCAGGAGCATAGCCAGGATCCATCCGCTTCTCTTGACCATTGAAACCACCTCTCTCGTTAGCAATCCCTCAGGAAAACCCTAAGGCGGAGAGATTCTAGACAAATCAGGCTCTTCCTTGGCGGCCAGAAGGCCCAGGAGACTCGGCCTCTTTTGCACTACCGCTCCTTGGGCCCTTTGCAGGGCCTGGTCCCAGGTTCACCGGGCCAATGGGCCCCTCGATACAGATTCGATTTCTGGGCCAGAAGAGTGGTGCGCCTGAGAGGAATCGAACCTCTACTTGCAGCTTCGGAGGCTGCCGTGATATCCATTTCACCACAGGCGCATTTGTCGCGCCCCTGGCGCAAAGCGCCAGGGGCCTGATGGCCGCCGCTCGAAAGGTCTCGCTTCTCGCGCCGGCGCTCCACAAGGGGGGCTCTGCCCCCCATTTCGTCGTCGCGCGCTCCTCTCGCTTCCGCTCGTTCGCGCGCTGAACCCCCCGAACAGGAGCCCCTTATATTTGTCACGCCCCTGGCGCTTTGCGCCAGGGGCCTGATGGCCGCCGCTCCTACTTGAGGTCTATTTTACTTAAATGCGAGGCCAAGGGATGGCCGAGGTGAGGCTCAAGGAGAGCCGTCGCGGCCCTGATCCTGGCTAGGTCCACCTCGACTCTCGCCCCGCAGGCCTTGAAGGCGAAGGCCAGGTCCTCTGTCGCCACGTTGCCGCTGGCTCCCGGAGCGTAGGGGCAGCCCCCGAGACCACCGGCAGAGGCGTCAAAACCCGAGATGCCGTACTCCTGCCAAGCGGTGAGGGCGTTGGCCACGGCCATGCCGTAGGTGTCGTGAAAGTGCAGGAAGACCGCCTCGGGCCTGACGCGCTTGAGGAGGAGCTCGAGCAAGGCCCGCACCTCGGTCGGGGATGCCCGGCCGATCGTGTCCCCGATCGAGAGCTCGTCAATCCCCAGCTCGAGGAGGCCCTCCACGACCGCCATCACTCCCTGCGGGGCAACGGGCCCCTCGAAGGGGCAGTGGAAGGCGGTCGAGACGTAGGCCCGCACGGGCAGCCCCGCCTGCTTGGCTCCGGCCACCACGGGGCGGAAGCGCTCCAGAGACTCCGCGATCGTGGCGTTGATGTTCCTCCTGTTGAAGGTCTCCGAGGCCGCGGTGAAAACCGCGATCTTGTCCGCTTCGGCCTCAAGGGCCCGCTCCAGGCCGGCCTCGTTTGGGACCAGGGCCGAGTAGGTCACCCCCTCCCTGCGCCGGAGGCTCTCGAAGACCTCCAGGGAATCCGCCATCTGCGGCACGGCCTTGGGCGACACGAAGGCCCCGGCCTCGATCTCCCTGAGCCCGGCCCCGGAGAGCTCGTCTATGAAGGCGACCTTGGCCTCCAGGGGGACCATGGCCTCGTTCTGCAGCCCATCCCGCGGCCCCACCTCCACGAGGCGGGGAGCCCCGCCCCTCATCCTGGCGCGATCCAAGAGGGGGCGCGCTTCTCCAGGAAAGCCGAGAGCCCTTCCTGGCCCTCGGGCGAGGAACGCGCCCGGACCAGGGCCTTGATCGCAAGCCCGAGGCGCCTCTCAAGCCCTCCGCCCGAAAGCCTGCGGATCAAGGCCTTGGCCTCCCGCACCGCCTTTGGGCCGTTGCGCAGCACGCTCCCAAGGAGGGCCTCCACGCGCTCGTCCAGGTCGGCCAATGGGGCCACCATGTGGACCAGCCCCATCTCCCGGGCGTCCTCCATCCCGAAGACCTCCGCTGTCAAGGTGTAGCGGCGGGCGCGGGCAGGGCCTATCTTGGGAAGGACGAAGCAGGAGACGACCGCGGGGAGGATCCCGAGGCGGCACTCTGAGAAGCACATCTTGGCGTCCTTCGCCGCGACCACGACGTCGCAGCAGGCCGCCAGCCCCAGCCCCCCGCCGTAGACAGAGCCATGGGCGCGGGCGAGCACAGGGACCGGGCATTCGTCCACGGCCCGGCACATCTCTGCCAGAAGCCGGGCGTCCCTCCGGCCCTGGGCTGGACCCAAGGCCCCGGCCCTGCGCATCCAGTTGACGTCCGCCCCCGCGCAGAAGTCCGGCCCCTCCCCGCGCACGACCACCGCGCGCAGGCCCTTCTCCCGCGCCAGCCTGCGGAAGCAATCGGCCAGCTCCCTCAGGGTGGTGTCGTCCATGGCGTTTCTGACCTCGGGGCGGTTCAAGGCGACCCAGGCCACGACCGGGAGCCGGGAGCCCCTCCCTGCGGCGAAAACGGAGGGCATGGGGCCCACCTCGAGGCGGATGTGCCGATAGTCCATCACATCCGGAAGACCGGGTAGCGGGGCTCCGGGATCGGGGCGAAGGAGGAGGCCGCAAGGCACAAGCCCAGGACCTGGCGGGTCTGGGCCGGGTCTATGATCCCGTCGTCCCAGAGGCGCGCGGTCCCGAAGAAGGGATGTCCCTCGGCCTCGTACTGGGCGCGGATGGGGGAGGCGATCTTCTCCTCCTCCTCGGAGGAAAGCTCCGCTTGCCGGCGCTTCAACTGCTCGCGCTTGATGATGATCATGACCTGGGCGGCCTGCTCCGCCCCCATCACCGAGACCCGGGAGTTCGGCCAGGTGAACAAGAACCGCGCCCCGTAGGCACGCCCGCACATGGCGTAGTTGCCGGCCCCGTTGGAGGCCCCGATCACGACCGTGATCTTGGGCACCTGGGCGACCGAGACCGCCTGGACGAGCTTGGCCCCGTGCTTGATGATCCCGCCCTGCTCGAACTCCCGGCCCACCATGAAGCCGGTGATGTTCTGGAGAAAGAGAAGGGGGATCCTCCTCTGGCAGCAGATCTCCACGAAGTGGGCTCCCTTGAGGGCCGACTCGGAGAAGAGGATCCCGCGGTTGGCCAGGATCCCCACCAGCCGGCCCATGATCCGCCCAAAGCCGCAGACCAGGGTCTGCCCGTAGAGGGGCTTGAAGGCCTGGAAGCGGCTTGCGTCCACGATCCTGGCGATCACCTCGGTTGCGTCGCAGGGCCGGCGCAGGTCCCTGTGGACGATCCCGTAGAGGTCCGAGGCGGGGTAGAGGGGCTCCGCCCCCTGGCCGAGGGCGAAGGGCGGGAGATTGAGGTTTTCCACGAGGGAGCGGCATATCCTGAGGGCCTGCACGTCGTTCTCAGCCAGGTGGTCGGTCACCCCGGAGACGCGGCTGTGCATCTCCCCCCCGCCAAGCTCCTCGGCCGTGGACTCCTCCCCGGTCGCGGCCTTGACCAGGGGGGGGCCTCCCAGGTAGATCGTCCCGTTGCCGCGCACGATCACGCACTCATCCGACATGGCAGGGACGTAGGCCCCCCCGGCCGTGCACATGCCCATCACGACCGAGATCTGGGGGATGCCCAGGGAGGACATCACGGCCTGGTTATAGAAGATGCGGCCGAAGTGCTCCTTGTCCGGGAAGACCTCGGCCTGCTTGGGCAAGAAGACCCCTCCCGAGTCCACGAGGTAGAGGCAGGGGAGACGATTCTCGCGCGCGATCTCCTGAGCCCTGAGGTGCTTCTTGACGGTCTCGGCATAGTAGGTCCCGCCCTTGACCGTGGCGTCGTTGGCCACGATCACGCAGAGCCTCCCGGAGACCACCCCCAGGCCGGTCAGGATCCCGGCGGAGGGGACCTCTCCGTCGTACATCCCGTAGGCGGCCATGGGGGAGAGCTCCAGGAAATGGGAGCCGGAGTCGATCAAGAGCTCGATCCTCTCGCGGGCCGTGAGCTTGCCGCGCTCCCGGTGGAGGCTGACGGCCTTCTCGGGCCCCCCCCTCCGGACCTCCTCCAGGCGGGATTTGAGCTCGGAGACCAGGCCCTCGTGGGTGCGCATGTTCTCCCGGAAGTCCGGGCTCTCCCGGTCCACGCGGGACTCGATGACGGGGAGGCCGTTCTCCTCTCGCGCCATTCCTTCCTTCCTAGACAACCTCAGGGATCTGGCCACTTTCTCCTGCGGCCATCTTATCAAACTCGGCCCGGAGCCAGCAAAGGGATTTCGGGCCCTGCCGGGCAAGGCCTGTGACCAAAATGCCCTTGTCCTCCCCCTTGCCTTTCGCCCCTCCCAGGGGCTAAACTAGTTTTTGCCCCCTCACCCAGATCCCATGGTTTCCGCCCGGGAGGTCCAAGAGCTGTTGCGCTTCAAGGCCGAGACCCCCTGCCTCAGCCTCTACCTCGAGATGGACGGCCAGGACAATTGGCGGCGCCAGGCGACCGGCCTGATCCGGGAAGCCGCGGCCAAGGACCCCCTCAAGGACCTCCGGCCCGACCTCGAGCGCGTCGAGGGCTTCCTCCAGGATTTCAAGCCCGGCGGCCGCAGGGCCCTGGCGGTCTTCAGTTGCCTCAGGGAGGGACTCTGGCAGGCCTTCCCCCTTCCCCTGACGGCCGTGACGAGCCTGCGCCTCGGAGCCCTGGACCTAGCCCCCCTGGCCAACATCCTGGACCAGCACCAGCGCTACGGCATCGCCCTGGTCTCGGCCGGGAAGGCCAGGCTCCTGGAAGCCTATCTGGGCGAGATCGAGGAGCCCGCCCTTGCTCCAGGCTGGGCCGCGGCGCCAAGGGGGCGTCTTGCCGCTGACCCCCTGCATGGCCGCCTCAGGGCCCTGGCCGGCGAGATGCTTTCCTGGGCGCGCCTGCGAAGCCTCGACCGGCTGATCCTGGGAGCGCCTCCGGACCTGGAGTCTCTCCTCGTGAGCCACCTGCACACCCGCCTCCAGGACAACCTGATCACGAGTCCCGAGTTGCACGCGGGGATGAGCCAGGCCGAGGTGCTGGCCAGCGTCCTTGTGGGCGAGCGGGAGTCCCGCAAGGTGCGCGAGAGCGTGCTCGTCCACCGCCTCTTTGACGCGGTCAAGTCAGGGGGGATGGGAGTCCTGGGCCTGCCGGAGACCCTGAGGGCCCTCAACCTGGGCAGGGCCAGAATGCTCCTGGTGCGGGAAGGCCTCTCAAAGATGGGGAGGGTCTGCCCCTGCGGAGCCCTGGCCACAAGCGGCAAGAGATGCGCCTACTGCTGGCTTGAGACGGCCCCGGCTTTCAACGTGATCGGGGAGATGATCCGGAGCGCCCTGGACCAGGGCTGCGAGGTCTTCCAGGTCCAGCACAACACCCGCCTCGACGCCTTCGGAGGGGTCGGGGCTGAATTGAGCTTCAAGGAAGAGCCTCGAAGCGGGGAGCTTCAATCCTGGCTGGCGCAGTCTCCTGCTCAGCCTGCAGACCCAGGGCGCGCCGCAGTTCCTTGAGCTTCGCGCCGGCTCCGTAGGGCTCAAAGGAGAGCCGGCCTCGCTTGGAGTCCAGGAGGAAGAGATAGTCAGTGGCTCCAATCCCTCCTCCCAGCCGTGCATAAGCCCCGGCGTCCACCATGAAAAAACGTACCAGCAGCTCGAAGAAATCTTCCCCAGGCAGCCCGGACTTCTTCCGCATGGCCGAGAGAGTCGCCGCGGCCTCCTCGAGCTTGCCGCCCCGCAGATAGAAGCCCAGGGGATCTCCGGAGATGAGTCCCACCGCGGCCGAGATCAGGCTGGCCTCATAGCCCAGGTTGCCCAGAAAAATCTCCATGATCCGGGCCGTATGCTCGTGCTGGGCGGAGAGGTCCCCCTGGCTCAGGGCCCTGGGCTTGCCTATGTCGTGGAGGAGCGCGCCG
>CAYLZQ010000097.1:0-7240 GCA_964388045.1 uncultured Elusimicrobia bacterium
ACCCCGCGCTGCTGGTACCAGGGGATTCCCCGGCTGGTCTTGTGGGTGCAGTCCACGAACACGACCACCTGCCTGTCGGTGGTGACGTATCCCCAGCCCCCAGTGTCCTGGACCAGGGAGCCGTCGATCCGGCCCTCCTTGAGGATATCGGCGGAATAGATCCTCACCTCGGAGGCGTCCTTGTGCCCCCGCACCCCCAGCTCCACCATGGGCATCTCGGCCAGGTACTTGGGGATGAGGTCCGCAAGCCTCTTGGGTATCTTCTTCTCGGCCCGGTAGTAGGCTGAGAGCGCCTCCTCGAGCTTGGCCAGGCCCGAAAGGGTCCGGCTCTCCTTGGTGCGAAGCTCGGCCTGCTCGATGGTCTTCTCAGCGTCCTGGGTGATGATCTCCTCCCGGGCCAGCCAGCGGCAGCCCCAGAGGGCCGCAAGAGCCATTGAGCCCAGGGCCAAAGGCGAAATCCTCACGCCTCCTCCCTCTCCGCGATCGTGCCCCCTCCCAGGACCTCGTCTCCCGAATAGAAGACGGCGGCCTGGCCGCAGGTCACGGCGGGCTGGGGCTCCTCGAAGCGTACGGAGACTCTTCCCTCTCCCGGCAGGGACAGGCTGGCCCAGGCGGGGGGATGGCGGTGGCGGATGCGGACCTGGGCCCGGAGATCCTCCGGGGGCCTTCCCGAGGTCCAGCTCACCCCCGCGGCCACGAAGGAGGGGACTAGGGTCTCCCGGGCGTCTCCCACGACCAGGGTGTTGGTCTGGGGCTCCAGGCGGACCACATAGCGGGGCCGCCCCCCCGAGAGGCCCAGGCCCTTGCGCTGGCCGACCGTGTAGAAGGCAAGGCCGGAATGGCGGCCGAGCCCGCGGCCCGAGGCATCCTTGATGGGGCCGGGAAGGAGGGTTCCCGCCCGCGAGGCGATGAAAGCCCGATAGTCGCGCCTTGGGACGAAGCATATCTCCTGGCTCTCGGGCTTATCCGCTGTCCTAAGCCCGAGAGCCCTGGCCTTCTCGCGCACCTGGGACTTGGTGAGATCCCCCACAGGGAAGCGCACCCGGGAAAGCTCCCTGGAGGTCAGGCTGTAGAGAAAGTAGCTCTGGTCCTTCAGGGCATCCCTGGCCTTGTAGAGGCGGCCTCCCAAGACGCGGGCATAGTGCCCTGTCGCCAGGCATTCCGCTCCCCAGGCCTCGGCCAGGGCCAGGAGGGCGCCGAACTTGAGGCTGCGGTTGCACTCGACGCAGGGATTGGGGGTGCGCGAGGAGAGGTAGGCGTCCACGAAAGGCCTAATCACCCTGTCCTCGAAGAGATCGGCGAGGTCAAGAGTATAGTGCGCGATCCCTAGGCTCTCGGAGACCCTCCTGGCGTCCTCGATGTCCGCCGGGGAGCCGCAGCAGCCAAAGCCGGTCTCAAGCCGGGGGAGGAGCTTCAAGGTCACTCCCAGGACCCGCCAGCCCTGCTCCGCCATCAGGGCCGCGGCCAGAGAGCTGTCCACCCCGCCGCTCATCGCGACGACGGCCTTGCCCGCTGAGGCTCTCCCCATGCCTCAAGCCCCCGGAGACTCCCTCAAGGACGCGAGCGGGACCTGCCTCAGCTTGTCAACGGCCTTGGGCAGGACCTCCAGGAAGCGGTCCAAGTCAGCCTCCGAGTTGGAGGGGCCCAGGGAGACCCGGATAGATCCTGTGGCCAGGCTGGGATCCACCCCCATCGCGGTCAGGACGTGGGAAGGCGTGGCGGAGCCGGAGGAGCAGGCGGGACCGCTTGAGACGCAGATCCCCTCCAGGTCCAGGGCCACCACCAGGTGGTGGCCGTCCAGGCCCTGGAAACTAAAATGCGCGCAGTGGGGCAGGCGCTTGGCGGGGTGGCCGTTCAAGCGCGAGCCCGGGATCCTGAGCACGCCCTCCTCGAGTTTCCTCCTTAAGGCCAGGACGCGCGGGGAGCCCAGCTCCCTTCGGGCCAGCTCGCAGGCCTTCCCGAAAGCCACGATCCCCGCCACGTTCTCTGTCCCCCCCCGGCGGTTCTTCTCCTGGTGGCCGGTGATGGTCTGGGCCAGCCTCGCCCCCCGGCGCGCGTAGAGGGCTCCCACCCCCTTGGGGGCGCCCAGCTTGTGGCCGGAGAGGGAGAGAAGATCCAGCCCCATCTTTTGAGCGTCCAAGGGGAGCTTGCCCGCCGACTGGACCGCGTCCGTGTGGAAGACCACCCCCCTCTCCCGGCACAAGGCCGCGATCTCCTCGATGGGCTCGACGCTCCCTACCTCGTTGTTGGCGTGCATGATCGAGACCAGGGCCGTCTCCGGCGTGAGCCTGCCGGCCACCTCGGCCGGATCCACCAGGCCCTCGGAGTCCACCCCCACAAGATCCACGCCAAAGCCCCTCTTCTCGAGGACCTTGAGGATCCCGCGCACGGCCTCGTGCTCGATGGGACTGGAAAGGATGCGGCGGCGCTTGCCCCTGCTTGAGTCCCACACGGCCCAGGCGGCTCCCGAGATCGCCATCACGTCCGATTCGGACCCGCAGGAGGTGAAGATGACCTCGGTCTCCTGCGCGGCCCCTACCAGTGCCGCCACCTGGGCCCGCGCCTCCTCCACGGCCTTGCGCGCCCTCTGGCCCAGCCAGTAGACGCTGTTGGGGTTTCCGAACTCCTCGCGCAGGTAGGGAAGCATCGCCTCCAGGACCTCGGGGCGAACCGGGGTCGTCGCGTTGTGGTCGAGGTAGATCAAGGGCTCTCTCATGAGGCGGAGTCCCAAGCGGGATTGATTATTTTATCATTTTGGGATTCGGAAGCCGCGGGCTCAGGAAGGCTCGAGGGCAGGAGGCTGGGGCGGTTCTGGGGGCTCAGGCGGCCAGGGCGGGGCGGGGGGCTCTTGGACGCAGGCCAGCTCCGCGGCCCTAGCCGCGGCCAGGCGCTCGAACTCCTCGCTGCGCTCCGCAAGCGCCTTCTTCTCGCCCTCGGCCTGCTCGCACCTATTCTGGAGCTCGGCGAAAGCGGCCTTAAGCGGGCCGAGTTCCTCGCGGCTTGCCTCCAGGGCCTTCTCCAGCTCCGCCTTCTCCCGGGCCAGGATCAGATTGGCCTCAGCAAGCGCCCTCCCCTCGCTTTCGGCCCGCTCGCGCCTCTGTTGGATCTCGGCAAAGGGGGCCTTGAGCGAGCCAAGCTCCTCGCGGCTTGCCTCCAGGGCCTTCTCCAGCTCCGTCTTCTCCCGGGCCAGCATCCTTCCGGTCTCCTCTTCCTGGGCCAGGCGCTTCAAGGCCTCCGCGAGCCCCGCGGTCTTGGCGCGAAGCTCCTCTCCGGCCAGGGCCCTGGCGCGGGAGGCCGACTCCCGCTCGAACTCCGCGCGCAGGGCCGCCTCGGTCTGGGCGCGGATCTCCCTCTCCCTCTCGGCCCACCTGCGCTGGAGGACGAGGAACTCGGCCTTATAGCGCTCCTGGAGCCTCTCCCACTCCGCCTTGGCGGACTCAAGCTCAGCGGTCCGGGAGCGGGCCGCGCAGAGTTGCCTCTCCAGGGCCCCGGCCGCCCCCCGCAGCCTCTGAAGATCCGCGCTCGCTCTCTCCAAGGCCTCCCGGCCCCTCCGGCTCTCGGCCTCGGCCTCGAGCTTGAGGCGCTGCGTCTCGGATTGGCGCTCAAGGCCCAGGCGCTGGGCCTGTGTCTCGAGCTCCCTGCGCAGGCGCTCCTGCTCGGAGAATAGCCTCTCCTCGCGCTCCCGCGCGCTCTGGCGCAGGGCCGCAAGCTCCCGCTCCAGCCTCTCCTGGAGCATCTGGGCGCGCTCGCGCGCCAGGGAGAGCTCGGAGCGCACCTGGATCGCCTCCTTTTCCTTCTCCCCCGCAGCCTGGATCTTGGAAAGGGCCTCGGCCCTCTCCTGGGTCAGCTCCGTCACGCGCGCCTCCAGCCACTTCCTCTCGGAGAGTGCCTTTGAGAGTTCCAGGTCCGCGCCCTTGAGCCTCTCCGCAAGGGCCCGGAGACTTCTGATCTCCTCGTCCTTGGCGAGGACCAACTTCTGCCAGTGGGCCTTCTCCTCCAGGGCCTTCCTCTCCATCTCCTGGAGGCGCATCGCGAACTGATTCTCCAGCTCCTTGTCCTGGGCGTCGCGCGCCTGCATCTGGCTCTTCAAGGTCGCGACCCAGGTCTCCCGCTCCTGGGCCAGGCGCGCCTCCAGCTCCTGGAGCCTGGCTTCGAGCTTAAGGCGTTGCTCCTCAAGCTCCTGCTCGCGGCGGTCGCGCCGCAGCTTGTCCTGGATCTCCTTGAGGGAGACCTCCACGCGGGCCGCGGCCGCCTCCTCCTGCTGGGTCTTGAGGTTGGCCAGGAGCAGCTTCTCTCGCTGCTCCTGGACCTGCTGCTCGAGCTCGGAGAGCTTCCTCTCGTATTCCCGCCTTTCCCAGGAGGTCTTGGGCGTCCCGGGGGAAGGGACCCAGGCAGGCGGAAGGGGCGGGGGAGCTTCCCCAGGACCGGGGGGAACCGGAGGCGGCTTGGGCTCTTGATCCTTCTCCATCGTAGCAGCGGCAGGCAAGCGGACAGCCTCCTCTCCTGAGGAGCCTGTCCTGCCTGGCAAGGAAGTATAAGCGGGGGCTGTTACAATTTCAAGTCGCTATTGCGACTTGAAATCCCCTGCCAACCCTGTTAAACTTCAAGAGAACTCCAGGCCCCTCGGGAAAAAGCCATGCCGTCCCCATTCGAAGAGGAAAGGAAAGCGCGCAGCCAACGCACACTCTACCTCCTGATCGGAGGCCTCCTCTCCCTGCTTATCCCTCTCCTGGGGGTGGCCTACCTCAAGCTGACCGAGGGGAGCTCTCCACGGCTGGTCTCTGGCCAGGCCATCTTCGCCCAGCGAAGGGACCTTTCTCCTCGGGCCAG
The DNA here is from genome assembly GCA_964388045.1 of uncultured Elusimicrobia bacterium. Classification (GTDB taxonomy): domain Bacteria; phylum Elusimicrobiota; class Elusimicrobia; order UBA1565; family UBA9628; genus CAYLZQ01. The sequence goes on from CAYLZQ010000097.1 coordinate 4,831, forward strand.
GATCACGCCGGCCCAGGTCCCCGCGGCCCCGGCCGCGGTCAGGGCCCAGGCGGCTCCGGCCCCATCCTCGCCTCCCGCGGCGGACAAGGCCAAGCCCCGGGGGGGAGACTCCCTGAGCTTCATCCGGGGGGACAGGGAGCTCTTCGAGGAAAAGCCCCAGGCCCAGGCGCCCCAGGCAGACAAGGCGCCGGCCCCGGAAAAGGAAGAAGGCAAAAAGCCCAAGGCAGCCCAGGGGGCCAAGCCGGCGAAAAAACCCTTCGCGATGCCCAAGCTCAAGCCCAGCTCGGGCTTCACCGACTTCAAAAGCAAGGGAGGCTTGGGACTTGGGGCTCAGAAAAATCAGGTCCAGGAAAGCCCCCAGGACATCCCGCCGGACATGCAGAAGATGCTCAAGGACCTTCCTGCCGGGGCACAGGGAACGCCGGAAGTCCAAGAGCTGCTCAAGGGCCTCCCGGAACGCCAGGAGGAGTAGCGGTTAAGCCCGAGAAGGGGCTGCCTGGAGGAAACGCGCCACGGTCGGGCCGATCTCGCTCAGGTTATCCACCAGGGTAGCCCCGGCCTCCCTCAGGGCCCTGACCTTGGAGGCATGGGTGCCTGATCCCCCCTCGATGATCGCCCCGGCATGGCCCATGCGCCGACCCGGAGGGGCTGTCCTGCCCGCGATGAAGGCCAAGACCGGCTTGCTCATCTTGTCCTTGATGAAGCGCGCGGCCTCCTCCTCGGAGGAACCCCCGATCTCCCCGATCAGGACCACGGCCTCGGTCCCTGGGTCCTGCGCGAAGAGCTCCAGGATCGCGACGAAATCGCTGCCGGGGATGGGATCCCCCCCTATCCCGACCACGGTGGACTGGCCCAGGCCCTGGCGGGTGATCTGGTAGACCGCCTCGTAGGTGAGTGTCCCTGAGCGCGAGACCACCCCGATCCTCCCAGGCCTGTGGATGGCGCCGGGCATGATCCCGGCCTTGCATTGCCCCGGGGTGATCACCCCGGGGCAGTTGGGGCCGATGAGGCGCGAGAAGCGCCCTCCCGGGCTCAAGGCGGCGAGCCGCCGCCTGACGCGGGCCATGTCGAGCACCGGGATGCCCTCGGTGATGCAGATCAGGACGGCGATCCCGGCCTCGGCCGCCTCCAGGATCGCGTCCGCGGCGTGCGGGGCCGGCACGAAGATCAGGGAGACATCGGCTCCGGTCTGGCGCACGGCCTCGCTCACCGTGTCGAAGACCGGCAGGCCCAGGTGGAGAGAACCCCCGCGGCCCGGGGTGACCCCTCCCACGACGCGCGTGCCGTATTCCAGGCACTGAGCGGCGTGGAAGGAGCCGGCCGAGCCGGTCAAGCCCTGGACCAGGACCTTTGAATCCTTGTCCAGAAGGATGCTCATTGTCCGCCTGCCCTTCCTAGATTACTGGGCGGACAATGATTTTCTTTCATCATCCCCCCTACTCCTGAAACCTCTCCCCCTCAAGGGGGAAGGGGCTGATGCACCGCTGTCGGATACCGCCCACTTCAGGAAGGGGGAGTGTCACTGGACTGCGGCCACCGCCTTCTGGGCCGCCTCCCAGAGGTCCTCGGCGAAGGCCATCGTGACCCTGGAACCCGCGAGCAGCTCCCGCCCCTTCTCGACGTTGGTCCCCTGAAGGCGCACGACCAGGGGCACCTTGAGCTTCACCTTCTTGAGGGCCTCCAGGATACCGGAGGCGATCACGTCGCATTTGACGATCCCGCCGAAGATATTGACCAGCACGGCCTTGACCCTGGAATCCTTGAGCAGGATCTCAAAGGCCCTCCTCACGCGCCCGGCGTCCGCAGCCCCCCCCACGTCCAGGAAGTTCGCAGGGGAGCCTCCAGCCAGCAGGATCGTGTCCATGGTGCCCATGGCCAAGCCCGCTCCGTTCACCATGCAGCCTATGTTGCCCTCGAGCCCGATGTAGGAGATCTCGGCCTTCCTGGCCTGCCTCTCCAGGGGGGAGGACTCGTGGTCCGAGTTCAGGGCGAACTCCCGATGCCTGAAGAGAGCGTTGTCGTCCAGGATCACCTTGGCGTCCAGGGCCAGCAGCCCCTTGGGGGTCAGGGCCAGGGGGTTGACCTCGAGGAGGCTGCAGTCCTTCTCAAGGAAAAGCCGGACCAGGGCCTTGGAAATCCAGCAGAACTCCGGCAGGCGCTCGGCCGCAAGGCCCATCGCGAAAGCCAGCTTGCGCGCCTCGAAATCCATCAGCCCGACGTTCGGATCGACAGCCTGTCTGAGGATGGCCTCGGGGCGCTCCTCAGCCAACTTCTCGATCTCCACTCCCCCTTGGGCGGAGGCGACCAGAACCGGGCAGGCCGCCCGGAGGTCCAGGACCACGGAAAGGTACATCTCCCTCTCGATCCCGGCCGCGGCCTCCACAAGGACCTCGCGGACCTTGAGGCCCCG
>CAYLZQ010000098.1:0-1072 GCA_964388045.1 uncultured Elusimicrobia bacterium
CTTGTCCGGGAAGGCCAGATAGAGGCAAAAAAGAATCGCCAAGCCGATGAAGACCGCTACTTTCATATCTTGGCGGTCAGGCGAGATACCCGAACTCCCTGAGGGAGCGCGGGTCTCTCCGCCAATCCCTGCGCACCTTGACCCAGAGCTGAAGGTCCACCGGCCGGCCCAGGAACTCGCTCAAGGCCCTCCGGGACTTCTCCGAGAGGTCCCTGAGGGCCTGCCCGCCCTTGCCCAGGAGGATGGCCTTCTGGCCGTCTTTTTCCACGTAGAGGACGGCTGATATCCAGTCCCTGGTCCCTTTCTTTTCCAGGAACTCCTCCACCACCACGGCGGTCGCGTGCGGGATCTCCTGGCGGTAGAGGGCGAAGACCTGCTCGCGGATCATCTCAGCCGCGAAGAACCTCTCCGGGCGGTCCGAGAGCTGGCCGTCCTGGTCGTAATAGGGGGGGCAATCAGGCAGCCTGGCGAGGAGTTTCTCGAGGAGCTCTTCGACCCCGGTCCCCCGGAGGGCCGATATCTTGAGGGCGGCCGCCGGCTTGAGGGCCTCCGAATAGGCCCTCAGGACCTCCTCGTGGGCTCCCGGGGAAGACGGGAGGTCGCTCTTGTTGAGGGCGAGGATCAGGGGGGTCTGGCCGCCCAGGCCCGAGAGCTCCTCAAGCTCCCTTGGCCCCGGCCTCTGGGGCTCCACCAGCAGGACGATCACGTCCGCGTCCTTGTGTGCCGCTGTGCGGGCCGCGCGCTTCAAGACCTTTTGCAAGGGATCGCGCGGCTCCGCGATGAGGCCCGGGGTGTCCAGGAAGCAGATTTGGTAGCGGGGGCCGCCCAGGATCCCCAGGATCTTGTGCCGGGTGGTCTGGGGCTTTGGGGAGACGATCGAGAGCTTGAACTTGAGCAAGGCGTTGAGCAGGGTGGACTTCCCTACGTTGGGCCTGCCCGCCAGGACCACGAAGCCGGACTTGAAGGGGGCCTCCGCAGGCTCATTCATAAATTGTATACTTGGAGGAGGCCGTTGGGGTCGCAGGCGGCAAGGAGATGTTCATGCCTTATTTCAAAAAACGCAGGAGTTCTC
>CAYLZQ010000098.1:1082-7189 GCA_964388045.1 uncultured Elusimicrobia bacterium
GAGAAAGTGATCCGCGCCAGAAGAGCTGAAAGCGCGGCGCGGCTGGCCGGTGTTCTCGGCTCCAGATTTCCTTCCATCAAGCATTTGAAGATACACTTGACCTTTCTCGATCGCCAGCGCGTGCTCGAGGAGAAGGATTTGTCGCTGGGTCCCTCCGAGGCCGCCGTGTTCAGCGTGCCTTGCCCGGGTCGGTGCGGACGAGGGACTTTCGATTTCGGAGGGAAAGTCGCCGAGAGCGTCAGCGCCATGCTCCCCTTTTCCGAGAGCGGCGCCAAATGCTCGGAATCCCTTTATGCCGCTTCGCCGGAGACCTGCGGCTGCGAGATCAGGTGCCGGATGGAGATAGACTACTTTCCCGCTGAGGGAACTCCTACCAGCGGTTAAAACCGCCGCCGCGGCGTCCCTTGCCGCCCTTGCCTCCGCCCCTGCCGCCGAATCCGCCTCCCCGTCCGCCGAATCCCCCGCCCGATCTGCTTTCCATGGGGCGGGCTTCGTTGACGACGATCCTACGCGCTCCCACGGTGCTGTTGTTCATTTTCCCGATCGCGGCCTGAGCCTCGGCGTCGCTGGACATTTCCACGAAGCCGAAGCCTTTGGATTGTCCGGTGGCCTTGTCGGTGATCAATTTCGCGCTCACTACCTGGCCGCAAGCGGCGAACAGCGAGTTGAGCTGGCTTTCGGTTACGTCAAACGGCAGGCTACCCACATACAGTCTTTTTCCCATTTTATCTTCTCCTTGAGCGTAGAGCCGAAAACCCTTGGCTTTGCGGTTCGGGCCTCAAGCATTATCGCATATACGCGGCGGCCTGTACATGTTTGCAAACAATCCGGGCGGGCGCGCTCCGTATTTTCTATAATTTGGGCAATGCCATTCTCCAAGCTTGGCCTTCACCCGGATCTCGTGCGCGCGGTACGGTCCATGGGCTTCACCGAACCGACCCCGATACAGAGCCAAGCCATCCCGCTGACGCTGCAGGGATCGGACCTCCTGGGCTGCGCGCAGACGGGAAGCGGCAAGACCGCCGCCTTCGCCCTGCCGATACTGCACCGCCTTCTGGAGCACTCCCGCCCGGGCCTGCGCGCCCTGGTCATCGTGCCGACCCGGGAATTGGCGGCTCAGGTGGAGACGGCTTTCCGCGATTGCGGCCGATACACTCCCTTCAAGGTCGCGGTCGTCATCGGAGGGGTGGCTTATCACGGCCAACGGCAGGCCCTCTCCCAAGGGGCCCAGATTCTCGTGGCCACGCCGGGCAGGCTGCTCGACCACCTCAAGCAAGGCAGCATCCGCCTCGACGGGGTGGAGCAGGTGGTGCTCGATGAGGCGGATCGGATGCTCGACATGGGCTTTTTGCCCGACGTCCGCGACATCCTCAGCCGCCTGCCCAAGCAGCGCCAGACCATGTTGTTCTCGGCGACCCTGGCCCCCGAGGTCGAGCGCGTGGCGGCCTTCACCCTCCGCGACCCGCAGCGCGTCAACATCTCCAAGCCGACTTCCGTCGCCGAAGGCATCAGCCAGGTGGTTTATCCCGTGGGCCAGCAGCAGAAGGCCGAGTTCCTGGTCGCTCTGCTTGAAGCGACCCAGATACGCTCCGGCGTGGTGTTCTGCCGGACCAAGCACGGGGCCGATCGCCTGGCCCGCAGGCTCAAAGAACGCGGCTTCTCCATCGGAGTCCTGCACGCCAACCGCACCCAGGGACAACGGACCGTCGCCATGGAGGCCTTCCGCAAGGGCCGCATACAGATACTGGTCGCAACCGACATCGCCGCCCGGGGCATCGATGTCCGGGAGATAAGCCACGTCATCAATTACGATCTCCCGCGCCACCCCGAGGACTACGTCCACCGCGTGGGGCGCACGGCCCGCGCCTACGGCGTGGGCGACGCCATCACCCTCATGGCCCCCGAGGAACAGCCCTACCTCACCGCCATCGAACGCTTCGTGGGGATCGTCTTTCCCCGGGCGATGCTCCCGAGCTTTCCATACAGGGTCGCGCCCCTCTTGACTCCTCCCAGGCCCAAGACATTCAGGGATATGAATTGGGGCCGCTTCCGCCGTCGTTTTCGCCGGCGATCGGGGGCATGAGGCTCCTCGATCTTGCATGCAGCCGTCATTTATGACAGAATTAGAAAAATAGCGAGGGAGGTCCCTATGTCCTTGACTCCGATCCTGATCCTGGTCGTCCTGGCCGTGATGTCCATCAAGATCATCAACGAGTACGACCGGATGGTGGTCTTCGTCCTGGGGCGCATGTGGAGGGTGAGCGGCCCCGGGCCCATCATCGTCGTGCCCGGCCTCATGAGCGCCCAGAGGGTGAGCCTCAGGACAGTGGTCCTGGACGTTCCGCCCCAGGACGTCATCACCAAGGACAACATCTCGATCAAGGTCAACGCCGTCGTCTACTTCTATGTGATGGACCCGGAGAAGGCGATCATCAAGGTCGAGAACTACATTTACGCGACCAGCCAGTTCGCCCAGACGACGCTGCGGAGCGTGCTGGGCAAGATGGAGATGGACGACCTCCTGACCAACCGCGAGAAGATCAACGCCGAGCTCCAGCAGATCCTCGACACCCACACCGCCCCCTGGGGAGTCAAGGTCTCGAACGTGGAGGTCAAGAACGTGGACCTTCCCCAGGAGATGCTGCGCGCGATCGCCAAGCAGGCCGAGGCCGAGCGCGAGAGGCGGGCCAAGGTGATCCACGCGGACGGGGAGTTCCAGGCGGCCGAGAAGCTGGGCCAGGCGGCTGCGATCCTGGCGGCGAATCCAGCCTCCATCCAGCTTCGCTACCTCCAGACCCTGGCCGAGATCTCCGTGGATAAGAACTCGACGACGATATTCCCCGTTCCCATCGACGTGATCTCGATGTTCCTCAAGAAGAATTAGTTCGCGCGCGACGTAGAAGCCTTTGAAGGCGGAGACCCTCGATCCTGCCGTGGCTGAAAAAATTGTCGGCCTCTACGTCCACATCCCCTTCTGCTCGGTGAAGTGCTTCTATTGCGACTTCGCTGCCTTCTCGGGCCAGGGCCGGACGGCGCGCCGCTACCTGGCGGCCCTGGAGAGGGAGGCGGGCCTGGCCCCCAAGCGCGAGCCCGGCACCCTCTACGTGGGAGGGGGGACCCCCTCGGAGCTCGCAGCCGGGGAGATCCAGGAGCTCTTCGCCCTGCTGGCCCGCGCCTACCCCGGAGCCTGCTTTCAGGAGGTCACCTTCGAGGCCAACCCGGAGAGCCTGGACGCGCGAAAACTTCGGCTCTTAAGCCGGGCTGGAGTGACTCGCCTGAGCCTGGGCCTTCAGGCCGCGGATGACGCCCTGCTTGGGGCCATCGGGAGGAGGCATACGGTGGAGGACTTCCTGGATGTCTTCCGCGCGGCCCGCCAGGAGGGCTTGGCGGTCAACGTGGATCTGATCTACGCGCTCCCGGGGCAGACACTGGAAAGTTGGCTGGCCGGCCTTAGGCTCGTGCTCGGCCTGGAGCCCGAGCACGTCTCAGTCTACGGCCTCCAGGTCGAGGACAGGACCCTTTTCGCCAAGAGGGGGGTGGAGGCGGACGAGGATCTCGGCCGGGAGATGTTCGAGGCGGCCTTGGAGCTCCTCGGGGACGCCGGCTACCGCCACTATGAGATCTCCAATTTCGCCCGTCCCGGCTTTGAGTCCCTCCACAACCGGAACTATTGGAGGGACGGAGAATACATCGGTCTGGGCTGCGGGGCCGCCTCGCACCTCAATGGAGAGCGCTGGACCAGCATCGAGCGCCTGCTTCCCTATTGCGAGGCTCTCGAGAAGGGGAGATTGCCGAAAGCCGAGTCCGAGCGGCTCACGGGCAGAAGGAAGCTCGGGGAGGCGGCCCTCCTGGGCCTGAGGCTCCTGGAGGGCCTGGAGCTCACGCCGCAGCTTGAGGCGGCCTTCGAGGGGGAGTGGCGGGAGCTCCGCGCGGAGGGGCTCCTGGAGCGCGAGGGCTCCCGGGCGCGCCTGACCCGGGAGGGGGTGTTCCTGGCGAACCGGGTATTCAGGCGCTTCGTGTCCCCTTTTTCAGAGGAGACGGCCCTGAGAGGCGAAGGCCTTCATGGGACCGCTCAAGAGGCCTTGCGCCCATGACCGAAGCATTCGCGGTCGAATGCGCACGTGACGCCCAAAGCAATTCCTTATGGGCGTCAGTACGCTCGCTACCGCTCGCAGAGGAAATGGTTGCGACCGAGCCCGGGCACCCACCGCTGGTGGGTGGGCGAGGAAGTGGTTGGAGGCGGGAGCCGGAAAGCGAGGCGAGCGGCCGAATACCATGACCGAAGCATTCGCGGTCGAATGCGAGGAAATGGTTGAGGCGAGCGGCCGAATACCATGACCGAGAGGAAGCCCAGAATCCTGATCATTGACGACGACGTCTTGGTCCGGGAAACGGTCAAGATCGCCCTCATCCAGGCCGACTTCGAGGCCGCGACCCTGGAGGAGCCCTCTGGCGCCGAGGAGGAGATCAGGAGATCGAAACCAGACCTGATCCTCCTGGACATCTACATGCCGGACCTTGACGGCCTGGACCTCTGCCGGAGGCTCAAGGCCGACCCGGCGACCGCCCGCATCCCGGTCGTGATCCTCACGGGCTCCCGCGAGACGATCGACGTGATCAGCGGCATCCAGGCCGGGGCCTTCGAGTATCTGGCCAAGCCAGTGGACTCGGAGCTCCTGATCCAGAAGATCAGGACGGTCCTTAAGATCGAGTCTCCCCGGGGCAAGGCCTGAGGTCTTCCATGCTCGATAAGGCCTACGACCCCAAGCCTGTGGAGGACAAATGGGTGAAGGCCTGGCGGGAGCGGAGGCTCTTGCGATCGGAGCCCGCCGGCCCTGATCGGAGGAAATTCGTGGTCGTCATCCCTCCCCCGAACGTGACCGGGGCCCTGCACCTGGGCCATGCCTTGAACAATACCCTCCAGGACGTGCTCGTGCGTTGGCAGAGGCTCCACGGCCTTGAGGCCTGCTGGGTTCCCGGGACGGACCACGGGGGAATCGCGACCCAGAACGTGATGGAGAAGCAGCTCAAGGCCGAAGGCCTCTCCCGCCAGGGTCTGGGCCGGGAGAGGTTCCTGGATCGGATGCAGGAGTGGACCCGGGAGTGCAAGAAGACCATTTTAGGCCAGCTCGAGAGGCTGGGCTGCGCCCTGGACTGGGAGCGGGAGGCCTTCACCATGGACCCGCCCAGGGCCAGAGCCGTCTTTGAGGCCTTCCGGCTCCTCTGGCGGGAGGGCCTCGTCTACCGGGGCAAGCGCATGGTCAACTGGTGCGTGCGCTGCGGCACGGCGCTCTCGGACATTGAGGTCGAGTATGAGGAGAGGAAGGGTCACCTCTGGCACATCCGCTACCCCGGGGCGGACGGCGGCCGGGGGGTGGTCGTCGCGACCACGAGGCCCGAGACCATGCTGGGGGACACCGCGGTCGCGGTCCATCCGGAGGACGAGCGCTACCGCGGCCTGGAGGGAAAGGCCCTCAGGCTTCCCCTGGAGGATCGCGAGATCCCGGTGATCGCCGACGCGGGGGTGGAGCGCGGGTTCGGCACCGGGGCGGTCAAGGTGACCCCCAATCACGACCCCGCGGACTTCGAGATCTGGCTGCGCCACCAGGACGAAATCCAGCGCCTCCCATATCACACGATCGGCTACGACGGCCGCATCGCCAGCCCCCACCGGGCTTACGCCGGGCTCTCCCGGGAGGAGGCGCGCAAGCGAGTGGTCGCGGACCTTGCGGCCCAGGGGCTTCTGGAGAAGGTCGAGGACTACGCCCACGCCGTCGGGATATGCTACCGCTGCCTGCAGGCGATAGAGCCCCTCCTTTCCGAGCAATGGTTCGTCAGGATGGGCTCCCTGGCCCAGGGGGCCCTGGAGGCCCTCCGGAAGGGGGACTTCAGGATCTTCCCACAATCCTGGGCCAAGCCCTACGGGGAGTGGCTTTCGAACATCAGGGACTGGTGCGTCTCAAGGCAGATCTGGTGGGGCCACCGCCTTCCGGTCTGGTATTGCCCGGAATGCGCCGGCGAGAACCTGCGCAGCAAAAGGCAGGGGGAGGACGGGAGATGCCCCTCCGTGCTGGAGTCGCTCGGAGAGGGGGCCTCCCCGGAGGCAG
>CAYLZQ010000099.1:0-5346 GCA_964388045.1 uncultured Elusimicrobia bacterium
CAGTATGCTCGTCTCGCGCGCCTCGGCTCGGCGCGCTATCCGCGATTTCGCGACGAGAGGATGGTATTGGGATAGGCTCTTAGCCCGAAAACAGCAGTTGCGGCATGGCCCTGTTTCGTGTATCATATCTCTTCATGGATATAAAGCCTGGCCAGTCCTGGAGCAGGGGAAGGCCCCTGGACTACGGGAACATAGCCTTCCTGAGCCTGACCCCCCTGGTCGCGGTCCTGGGGACCTCCTGGTATGTCTGGCGCCATGGGGTGACCTGGCTTGAGCTCGCCAATTTCCTGGTCATGTATTTCCTGACAGGCATGGCAGTGACCGGAGGCTACCACCGCTACTACGCCCACAGGAGCTACGAGTGCGGAAAGGCCCTCCAGCTCTTCTACCTGATCTTCGGGGCCGCGGCGGTCGAGAACTCGGTCCTCAACTGGGCCGCGGACCACCGCAACCACCACCAGTACGTGGACCGGGAGGAGGACCCCTACAACGTCCTTAAGGGCGGCCTCTACGCCCACATGGGCTGGATCTTCTACAAGGACACCCGCAGCGCCCGCCAGAAATACAAGAAGGTCCCTGACCTCCTGGCCGACCCCCTGGTGCGCTGGCAGGACCGGTGGTATCTCTTCCTGGTGATCGCCGCGACCTTCGCCCTTCCCACCTACGTGGGCCTCAGCCAGGGGCGGCCCGTCGGGGGCCTGCTCTGGGGAGGGTTCCTGCGCGTCGTGGTGGTCCACCACATGACCTTCTTCATCAACTCCCTCGCCCACCTCTGGGGCTCCCAGCCCTACTCGGAGGGCAACTCCTCGCGCGACAACTGGTGGCTGGGCCCCCTCACCTTCGGGGAGGGCTACCACAACTTCCACCACAAGTTCCAGGCGGACTACCGCAACGGCATCCGCTGGTACCAGTTCGACCTGACCAAGTGGTGGCTTAAGGCCATGAGCCTACTGGGCCTGGCCTGGAGGCTGAGGAGGACCCCGGAGCCCCTGATCCTGAGGGCGAGGCTCGACATGCAGATGCAGAGGCTCGCCAGGGCCCTTGAGGCCTCGGGATCCGAGGGAGTCTGGGAACGGGTCCGAGCCAGCCTCGAGTCAGGCCGAAGGAGCCTGGAGCAGGCCCTGATCCAGTACCAGCAGGCCAAGGTGGAGTACAGGCGGCAGAAGGACCAGTGGTCATCCGAGATGCGCGCGCAATGGGCCCGCAGACTGGATCATTGCCGCCGGGAGCTTGCCGAGGCCCGCAGGCGCTGGGCGGAGACCCTCAGGGCCCTCAGCCGCCTTCCCCATCCCAGCGCCCAGGGGCTCCTGACCGTCACCGCCGTCTTGGACCTGCTCAAGACCAGGCCCTGGTAGGCTGGGCCAAAAATCCCCGGGAGGGTGGGCCCTTGGTCCCATGACTTTTCCCCCCGCCTGGGCTACACTTGCTTCGTGACCGAGCAGGGGCACCCGCGGAGCGGGTCTGCGAGGAAATGGTTGAAGCTCGGCAGAGCGGAAACCATGAGACTCCTCTCCTGCTTATTGCCCCTGCTTCTCTGCGTTTCCCTCCACGCCGCCCGGATCTCCCCGGCCTGGGGGCCGCTGATCGGCTCCTCCCTGCCTGTGAATGCAGGGGGAGCCGCCGGGGTCGCGGCCAGGGGCCTGGTCCGGATCAGGGATGGCAATGGGGGGCTTGCCCTGGAGACCCTGGCGCCAGTGGCCCAGAGGCTTGAGAGGATCAAGCTCGGAGGCCTTCCCGTCAGCCCCGAGGCTTTCGCGGCCCTTGCCGAGCCTGAGAGGACCGAGCTCCTGGCCAATGCCCTGGAGGCAGAGGCGTCCAGGGCCGAGAGGACGGCCAGGCGCATCCTCAGGGACTACGAGGGCGAGATCATGGACCGTAGGACCATAGCCAGGCGCGCGGCTGAGGCCGAGCTGATCCTCTCCTCGCCCTACTTCGTCTGGGACCAGGAGGGCAAGAACAGGGTCTTCAACGCCTTCCAGGCCTTCAAGCGCTCCCAGGCGCTCAAGGGACGCGAGGTCCTCTCCAAGGCCAGGCGCGAGGCCAGCAAGCTCCTGAGGGAGAGCCTTGAGCTTTCCGAGGTTCTGGGGGAGGCCTCAGTCCCTGACTCCCGGGAGGAGCTTCGTACGGCTCGAGGAATGATGGAGACCCTCAAGGAGGCAATCGCCTCCCTGCCCAGACAGTGGTCGAATTCCGGCTATGATGCCAGGGTCGAGATGGCCGGGCAGTGGGAGAAACTCATCCGGGAGGTCCAGGTCCTCCTGGAGGCCGGGGAGGAGCCTAGGGCCGGCCCCTTGAACGAGCTCCTGGGCCACCTCTATGGCCCGGTCGCCGCCTACAAGGAAACCGTGGGCGAGAGCGGCCTGGGCCATGACGCGATCCGAATCAGGATACAGGCCGCTGAGAAGCTGGTGGAGCTTCTCGAGGAGCTCAGGGACAGGCTTGCCCTTGCCGAGGACGGGCCGGACCTGGGCCTCTAAATCCCCCCGCTTTTCCACCTCTATTTTGTTAGAATCAGGCCATCCCCGCCCGAGGCTCCTTCCCAGGACCTACGGCCTCAGGGGGGGATGGAACTTTTTTCAGCCCTCATTCGTATAGGAGGCATGGGACGGACTGCGCGGGCCATGCTTGAGCGCTTCATCAGGGAATACTCCGAGCGGGGCTACCAGTTCGCTTTCCACCTCTGCGGCAGCGCGGAGACGGCCCAGGAGCTCCTCCAGGAGGCCTTCTTCCGCGTGGTCAAGAAGTGGGGGAGCTACGACCCGGGCCTTCCCATCGAGAACTGGTTTTTGACCATCCTGCGTCACGTCTATTACGACGGCTTGAAGAGATGCGAGCACAGGCGCGCGGTCTCCCTGGACGCCCCCGTGGAGGAGGGGGAGCTGTCCTTCTCCGAGGTCGTGGCGGACCGCGGGGAGGAGGATCTCCTGGCCAGGCTCGAGCGGCAGGAGTCCGCGGAGCTGGTGCGCGGCATCCTTGACTCCCTCAGCCCGGAGCACAGGGCGATCCTGGCCCTCTGCGACATGCAGGGGCTCACCTACGAGGAGATCTCTGCCGTCCTCGACTGCCCGCTCGGGACCGTGCGCTCGCGCATAAACCGCGCGCGCCTGGCTTTCAAAAAGAAGATGCTCGAAAGGATGTCCGAGGTGCAGGTATGAACTGCCAAGAGATGCAGGAGAAAATCGGGGCATTCGCGGACGGGGAGGCCTCCCCCCGGGAGGCCTGGGACGTGGACCGGCATCTGGACGCTTGCCGGGCTTGCCGCAGGAGCCTCAGGCTCGCCCTGAGCCTCAAGGCAGCCATCCGCCGAGCGCCTTCGCCGGCCTTGCCCGCTGAGCTGAGGGCCTCGCTCCTCAAGGAGGCTGCCCTGGCTGAGCCCTCCCGGAAGAGCGCAGGGTCGCGGATCCTCAGGCCCCTGGGTTTCGGCCTGGCCACTGCCATGGCCTTCGGGGCCCTGGCCCTGGTCGTGCGGTTCTGGGCCGCCGAGGACGAGGTCCCCATGGAGGTCATCCTGGCCGCGCACGAGGACTACGAGAGGACCAGGCCCCTGGCCGTCCGGAAGCTCATCCTGACCGACGCGGCCCGCCCGGGGAGGCCTTGATGAGGCCTTGGCTCCCATCCCTGCTCCTCCTGGCCGCGGCGGCCGGGGCCGACCCCGGGCCGTCGCCCAGCCCGCTGGAGGTCCTGCGCCGGAGCCTTGAGCCCTCCCAGGTCTCCTACGAGGGCCGCTTGAGGGTCGAGACCTATGGCCAGGACGGGAAGGTCCTTAGGGAAATGGCCGTGAGGTCAGCCCCGGAGGGGCGCTACAGGCGCGAGATCCTGGGCCCATCGGGGGAGCCTGTCTGGCTGGCGGTCTGCGACGGCAAGGTGGAGTGGATCTACGACAGGGCCCGCAACAGGGTCTGGCGCGGGGAGGCCCCTCTTTCTCCAAGCCCGCCTGGAGAGGCTCTCAGGAGGCTCGCCTCCGACTACGAGGTGGCCCTGGCGAGTTCCTCCCCGGTGGCCCGCCGCCCGGCCTGGAGGCTGGACCTGCGCTCCGGGGCGGAGGGGGTCTTGAGGCGCAGGCTCTGGGTGGACCGCGGCTCCGGGCTTGTGCTCCAGGACCAGTCCTTCGGGCCCGACGGGAATCCAGCCTCCCTCACCCGCTTTACGCGCCTCTCCTTCCCCCCCGCCCAGGATCCCGGGCTTTTTCGCTTCGAGCCTCCAGCGGATGTCGTCATGGCCGGGAGACTCGAGCCTGATCCTTTGGAGCTGGCGGAGGCCAGGCAGGCTGGGTATGAGCCCAGGAAGCCCTCATGGCTCCCCTCGGGCTACGTCCTGGAGAGCCTCAGGGTCCTTGCGCACGGGAAGAAGAAGCTCCTCCACGCCCGCTTCTCCGACGGGATCAGGGCCCTCTCCTTCTTCCAGTGTCCCCCCCGGGTGAGGGTGGGCAAGGCCAAGGGGGGCCGTAGGTTCCGCCTGCGCGGGGCGAGCGCGACCCTGGCACAGGCCGAGGAGGGCTGGCTTCTGGCCTGGTCCTCGGGCGGCGCGAGGTTCGTCCTGGTCGGCTCCCTGGAGCCGGAGACCCTCCGGCGCATCGCGGAGTCGGTGAAGGGCCCGTGATCCTGGCGGACATCCATCCCGTGGAGCGCCCGCGCGAGAAGCTCGCGCGCTCAAGCCCCGAGGCCTTGAGCGACCAGGAGCTCCTGGCCCTGATCCTGCGCACGGGCTACGCGGGCCGCAATGTGCTCGAGCTCGCCGGCTCGGTGCTCCAGGCCCATCCGGAAGGGCTCGGCCGCGCCGATTACCGGAGCCTGGCCGGCCTCAAGGGAATGGGGGAAAGCCGGGCCGCCTCCCTGGTCGCGGCCCTGGAGCTGGGGCGGCGCTGGTCCGGGAGCCGGGACCTGCGCCCGGTCCTGGACCGCCCCGAGCGCGTGCTCGAGCAGACGCCCGCCTCCGTCCGCTCGGGGCGCAAGGAGCACCTCCTGGCCTTTTACTTGAACGCCCGCAGCCAGATGCTCCACTCCGAGACGGTCTCGGTCGGGACCCTATCGGCGAGCCTGGTGCATCCCCGGGAGGTGTTCGCCCCGGCCATCGCCTGCTCGGCCGCGGCCTTGGTCGTCCTCCACAACCACCCCTCAGGGGACTCCACTCCCTCCCCGGAGGACAGGGACGCGACCCGGCGCCTGCTGCGCTGCGGGGAGCTCCTGGGCATCCCCCTCCTCGACCATTTGATCGTGGCCGAGGGAGGCTTCTTCAGCTTCAAGGAGCAGGGCCTCCTGGGCTGAGCGCTTATCGTTCGGCGGGGGTCTTGAAAAATATCATTAATATGATATAATTAAGTATTGTTAATGATAGCGGAGGTCCTAT
>CAYLZQ010000099.1:5356-7183 GCA_964388045.1 uncultured Elusimicrobia bacterium
TACGCCCCATTTCCGACCTGAGGAATCATGCCGACCAAATATCCAGCCTGTGTCATGAGCTGGGCGAGCCGGTCTTCATAACCAAAAACGGCAGGAGCGACTTGGTCGTCATGAGCCAGGCGGCCTACGAGCGGCAGCAGGCGAGGCTGGAGCTTTACGAGAAGCTGGAGGAGGCCGCGGCCGAGGCGGCCAAGGGAGACAAGGGGCTTGGCCATGCGGACATGATGGGCCTGCTGAGAGACCGCCTTCGGTGAGGAGGCTGCGGGTCGTCTACCTGCGGCGGGCGCAGTTGGACCTCCTGGAGACGTTCCAGTACATCGAGCAAGACAGCCCAGCTCAAGCCAAAGCCTGGGTGGACCGGATTGACCGCGGCCTTGGGCGCCTGTCGCTGTTCCCCAAGTCGGGCGCTGTCCCAAAGGACGAGCGCTTGGCCGCGCTGGGCACTCGCGTGCTCGTCCTCGGCGAATATCTGGCCTTCTACGTCCTCCGGCGCGGCCGCGTCGAGGTCAGGCGCGTGCTGCACGGGAGGCAGCGCTACTCGTTTCTTCTCTGATCTCCGCCAGAGGACCATGCCCCGATATGGTAAAATATTCATCGGCCATGCCTTTGACCCTGCCCCGCCCCCTCTCCCACTCCTCCCTGACCCTCTACGCCGAGTGCCCCCAGAAGTACAAGTTCAAATACATCGACAAGATCCCGGAGAAGCCCAGGCACTTCTTCTCCTTCGGCTCGAGCGTCCACCAGGCCCTGGAGTTCTTCTACGGGGTCAAGGCCCCGCCGGCCCCGAGCCTGGAGGAGCTCCTGGCCCATTACCGGGAGCACTGGATCTCGGCCGGCTACAAGGACGAGGCCCATGAGGACCAATGCTTCCAGGAGGGCAGGAGGATCCTCACCCTCTTTTACCGCAAGCACATTCGGGATTACCAGATCCCCTTTTTCGTGGAGTACCACTTCGACCTCTCGGTGGAGGGGGTGCCGGTGACGGGCAGGGTGGACCGCGTCGACAGGCTTTTGGACGGGCGCCTGGCCATCCTAGACTACAAGACCGGCAAGGCCCTCTCCGAGGACCGGGCCTCAAGCGACGGGCAGCTCACCATGTACCAGATGGCCTTGGAGGAGCTCCTGGGGGCCCAGGTCGCGCGCCTGGCCTTCTACCACCTCCCCACCCTCACGGAGCAGGCCGTGGACAGGAGGCCTCCCGGGCAGGTGGAGTCCCTGAGGCGCCGGATCGTGGAGACCGCCGAGGCCGTCTCCGCCGGGCGCTTCGAGCCCAGGCCCGAGGAGAGGAAGTGCCAGTGGTGCGACTACAAGCCCCTCTGCCCGGTCTTTCAGGAGGCGCCCCCCCCGGTCCCCTCCGAGGACGGGGAGCTCTCCAGGCTCGTGGACCGCTACGGGGAGCTCCAGGAGCGCGCGGCCGAGCTGCAGGAGGAGGCCGGCCGCCTCAAGGAGGAGCTCCTGGAGCATCTGGCGCGCAGGGGCTATGTCCGCTCCTTCGGCGCCCGCTACGAGGTTTCCCGGGCCTCATCCCTGAAGTGGGAGTTCTTGGACAAAAAGAGGGTCCTGGAGCTCATCAGGAAGGCCGGGCTCTACGAGCGCATCCTCGCCCCCTCGGCCCCCAAGATCGAGCAGCTCATGTCCGATCCCCTCGTGGACCCTGACCTGAGGGCTGCTCTGGAGGAGCTGGGCTCCAAGACCGAGACCCCGGAGCTCAAGGTCAAGCCCATTTGAGCCTGGAACTCGTCGTCTCCCTGGACCAGGGGAGCTCAAGCTCCCGGGCCCTGGCCGTAGACTCCCGCGGGAGGGTCGTGGCCAGGACCCAGTTTCCGG
>CAYLZQ010000100.1:0-7119 GCA_964388045.1 uncultured Elusimicrobia bacterium
CCTCTTGGCCACCGGCGCCATCACCCCCCGCGAATTCCGGGAGCAGCTTTTGGACGACATGGACCTGGAGAGGGAGCGGGGGATCACCATCAAGGCCTCGGCGGTCCGGATGACGTATGCCCACGAGGGGCAGGACTACCTCCTCACCCGCCTCTGGATCGAGGACTTGAGGCGCAAGGGGATCCTCAGGTCCGGGGACGGCGAGGTCCGGGACTACCACCGCAAGCACCCGGTGGAGGTGCGGATGCGCCATATCCTCCTCGCCGGGCCCGAGGAGGCGGAGCGGGTGGCCGGGAAGGCGCGCGGGGGGGCGGGTTTCGCCCAGCTCGCCAAGGCCCATTCCCTGGACGCCGCCACGGCCGCGGAGGGGGGGCTGATGCAGCCGGCGATCTACGGGGAGATCATCCCGGACATCGAGGATGTGGTCTTCCGGATGAAGACCGGGGAGGTGGGGGGGCCGATCAAGAGCAAGTTCGGCTACCATGTCCTCAGGAAGGAGGGGGAGCGCAGCCTCGCCCTCGACCAGGCGCACGGGCGCGTCGCCCGGCTCCTCGAGAAGCAGAAGCTGGACCGCTACCTGCAGTCCATCCAGGAGAAGTATCCGGTGGAGGTCATCGATGAACAGTTCCGGTAGGCTCCTTGCGGTCGCGGCGCTCTTCTCCTGGGGGGCGGCCTCAGCCAGGGTCATGGAGGACACGGTGGCCGTGGTGAACGGCGCCCCCGTCCTCCTCTCGGAGTACCAGAAGGAGTTCTCGACCGCGCTCGAGTTCTGGAGCCGGGCCGAGCCCGAGGCGGTCCGCGACCCGGCGCTCGTGCGCAGGCTCCGGGAGAGCACCCTGGAGCAGCTCATAGACCGCGAGGTCCTCTACCAGGAGGGCGGCAAGCAGAAGATCAAGGTCCGCGAGCGGGACCTCGAGAACGGGATCAGGGAGGTCAAGCAGAGGTTCCTGCGGGACGAGGCCGGCGCCGAGCTTGCGGAGACGGAGGCCGAGGCCGCCTTCCAGAGGCAGCTCAAGGCCGACGGCTTGAGCTACGACCAGTTCAAGGAGAGGCTGGGCAAGCAGATCATGGCCCGCAAGCTCCTGGAGACGGCCGTGCGGCCCAGGGTCAGGCCTCCGGAGGAGAAGGAGCTCGCGGCCTACTTCGAGCGGATCAAGGGCTTCATCGTGAGCGGCTCGACCGGGTCCCTCAGGGACCTGGGCGAGGAGGAGGCCGCCGCCTTCCGGCAGGTCGCCCAGCAGGTCAAGGCCCTCTCCTCAGAGAGGGTCAGGGTCTCCCAGATCCTCGTCAAGTTCTCCCCGCGGGCCTCGGAGACCGAGAAGAAGCGCGCCCGCAGGACAGCCCTGGAGATCCGCCAGAGGCTGCTTGAGGGGACCTCGAGCTTCGCGGAGGTGGCCCGCGCAGAGTCCGAGGATCCGGCCAGCGCCGGCCGCGGGGGGGACAGCGGCTACGTCCTCAAAGGCATGGCCCCTCCCCAGTTCGAGAGGGCGGCCTTCTCCCTCCCGGTGGGCGAGCTCAGCGAGCCCATCGAGACCGAGCTGGGCTACCACGTGATCAAGGTCCAGGAGAAGAGGGCCGCCGAAACTCCCGAGTTCGATCGCTTCAAGGATGATCTGGCCAAGTTCATGCTGGAGATGAGCTACCAGAAGGAGCTCGAGGCCTACGTCAAGTCCCTCAAAGCCAAGGCCGTCATCGAGCGACACCTTCCGGCCCCCTAGGCCGGTCCTGGCCTTCACCTGCGGTGACCCGGCCGGGATCGGGCCCAGGGCCGTGGTCCTGGCCCTGCGCTCGAGCTCCCTGAGGCGCGCCTGCCGGCCCCTCCTGGCGGGGGAACCCTCGGTCTGGGAGAGGGCGGGTTGGAAGCCCGGCTTGGCTCCCGTCATCAGCACCGGCCTGGGCCTTAAGCCCCCGGCTTGCGGAAGGCCGAGCCGGGAGGCAGGCCTGGCCTCCTTCGCGGCCGTGCGCCTGGCCGTGCGCCTGGCAGGCCGCGGCCTGGTTCACGGGATCGTCACGGCCCCCATCTCCAAGGAGGCCTGGAGCCTGGCAGGGGTTCCATTCGCGGACCACACCGAATACCTCGGGCATGAGGCCGGGGCCCAGGCCCAAATGCTCCTCGGCGTCCCCTCCAAGGGGCTCTGGTGCGTCCTGGCGACCAGGCACATCCCTCTTTCCCGCGTGGCGATGGCCTTGAGCGTCCCGGGAATCGTGGGCGCGGCCAGGGCCCTCAGGGAGGCTCTTCGGAGGCTTGGGAAGAGGCGGCCTCTCCTGGGCCTGTGCGCCTTCAACCCCCATGCCGGGGAGGGGGGGCTGCTGGGGCTTGAGGAGAAGCGCATCCTTATTCCGGCCGCGGCCCTGGCGCGCAGGCATGGGATATTGCTTCAAGGCCCCATCCCGGCCGACACGGCCTGGAGACGGCACCTGGAGGGCCGCTTGGACGGCCTGGTCTGCCTCTACCACGACCAGGCCCTGATCCCCTTGAAGACCGCGGGAGGGCTTGAGGTCGTCAACTGGACCGCAGGCCTTCCCTTCGCGCGCACCTCCCCTGGGCACGGGACGGGCTATGACGCGGCCGAGCGCGGGCCCGTGGATCCCCGAGCCACCATCGCCGCCGCTGAGCTGGCGGCCAGGCTGTGCCGTTCCAAAGGACGCCTGCCTTCCGTTCCTCGCGGCTCGGATAAACAGCAAATCGGGTAACTGCTCAGGTTCCTCAACCCCACCCCCACCCCCTCCCGTAGGGAAGGGAGCCTCCGCCCCCTCAACTCACCTCACCTCCCCGTGGGGGAGGTGAGTAGTCACCAAATCGGAGGCTTGACAATTAGTAACTTATAAGTTACACTAGGCTTGGCAGGCCAATGGAACTACGGAGATATCGAACCGCTGACGGGCGCGTCCCGTTCTCCGAAGGGCTCATTGTTTTAGAGGACTCAGCGGCTGGTCGTGTTTCGGCCTATGTCGACCGGATGAAGTCGGGGAACTTTGGATACTCCCGGTCTGTCGGAGCAGGGGTGTCAGAGCTTAAGATCGATTTCGGACCTGGATACCGGGTGTACTATCTGCGCGATGGACATGCGATCGTCGTGCTTCTCTGCGGAGGGCATAAGGGCTCCCAGAAAGCCGACATCCGACAGGCGCAAGACTATGCCGCGGATTACTGGAGGCGACGATGAAAACTCACGCTCCATATGTCTCCCATGAGGACGAGCAAGTCCAGGAGTTCCGCAAGCACCCTAAGCGGGCGATCGAGTATCTCAACTCCTGCATCCAGGTGGCTTTCGAGGAGAACGATCCGGAGCTGGTCCTGACCGCCCTGGCGACCGTGGCCAGGGCCTACGGCATGGCCCATGTGGCCAAGGAAGCCGCCGTTAAACGGGAAAGCCTCCACCGGATGCTGTCCAAGCGCGGCAACCCTGAATGGAACAGCATGTTCCGGGTCTTCAAGGCTCTCCATCTTCGCCCAAAGCTAGAGAGCACCGGGCATTTCCGGGCGCAGTACCCGGCGTAGCGGCTTGGCTCAGCCAGGACGATTTGCCTGCAAAAGGACGGAGGACGGAAGTATAGCATGGCTTCGGCGCAGTCGGGGCCTGACAGGGGCCTGGGCCGGCCATCCTCTTTGCACGCAGCCTTGGCCGTGAGAGGCTCGGATAAAAAACGGTAAATCCCTTTGCCCGACCTTGACAAACAAACGGGGGGCCCCTACACTTCTAGCATGGCCAGCGGATTTTTTCTAGGCTTCTGCCTCCTGGGGATGGTCCCCCTGGCCTGGGCGGATTGCCCTCCGGGCCAGAGGCCAGAGCACAGGATGGAGGCAGGCAAGCACGAGATGGCCTGCGTCCCTGAGGCCTCGGGAGGGGCGGGGCGGACGGGGGAGGTCCCTTCCGGGGAGGCCGCTGTCCCTCGGGGGAATGGCGGAGCCGGGGAGGCGCTCGACGAGGCGGCCTTTGACGCCGAGATCGAGGCCATCAAGAGCGGGCTCCAGGAGAAATACGGCCCGGACGGCAAAAAATACGCGGGTATGGTGGACCAGGTCCACGAGCGTTTCCATGAGCGCTTCCATGAGAGGCGGCCCGTCAGCCGGGGAGACCTGGAATCCTTCAGGGTCTTGGTCCAGACCCAGGCGGAGCTGGACCAGTTCGCGCGCGTGACCCGGGGAAGAAACCTCTCCCGCCAGGAGCGCGAGCGCCTGGCCTCCCTCCGGAGCGAGCTGGACCTTTCCATGGAGCGGATGATGCAGGGGAGCCCGGCGGAGAGGGCCCTCCACACCATCTATCACGAGATAGCTTTCAAGGAAGACAGGCAGGACGGCGGGATCGGGCATCTCCCCTCCCCGAGGCGGAGGCGCCACAACGAGGAGATGATGCGCACCAGCCCCAAAGACCCTTTCTCTTACGTTTTCAGCGGGGACTACGACCTCAGGCAGGGCCAGCCCGCCTCGGCCCTGGCCAAGGCCAAGCAGGCCCTGTCCCTGGATCCCGACAACGCCGAGGCCTATTCCCTGCGCGCGGCAGCCTATTACGAGCTCAAGCGCTATCCGGAGGCTGCCGCGGACGCAAGCGCGGCCTTGAGGCTCAACCCGGGCGATCCTGCGGCCCGCGCGGTCTTGAAGCTGGCGGAAGGCCGGGGCGGATCCTCGGGCCTTTATCCGGCCGGGAGTTCCTTGGGCGCCTCCGGCGGCCCCGGCGGCATGGGCCCCGCGGCCTCCCCGAAGGCGTTGGCGGCCTCGGCCGATCCCAGGCTCGCAGCCTCCGCGAGCTATGCCCGGCAGGCCCAGAGGGCCCTCGGCCTGCGGGACTATCAGGCGGCCCTTGACTTCGCCGGCAGAGCCCTTGAGCTCAATGCATTGAACGCCCAGGCCTACAACCTAAGGGCGATCGCCTACAACCGTTTGCGCCGGTATGAGCGGGCCTTGAGGGACGCCGAGGAGGGGCTCAGGCTCGACCCTAGAAGCGGGGTGCTCCTGGCCAGCAAGGCCTATGCCTTGAACAAGATGCGAAACTTCAGGGCAGCCCTTGCCGCGGCCGACGCCGCCCTGGAGATCAATCCCAACGACGCCTACGCCTTTCGCCTGCGGGCCGAGGCCCTCTCAGGCCTGGGAGACCGGGACGAGATGCTGGGGGCCTTGAGAATGGCGGCCGGGCTCGACGCGCGCTATCAGGGGGCCCTGGAGGCGGCCCTCCAGCTTCCCGAGGCAGGCGACGCAAGCTACCTCTTCGCGGACGAGGAGCTTCGGCCCGCGGCCAGGGCCTCCCGGCCCGGCCGGGGGCGGCGCTTCGGCCTGCTGGTCCTGGCCAGCCTGATGGGCGGGGTCCTCTTCGCCCTGGGGCTCTTGCATGTCGTCTTCAAGCCCCTGGCGGACAAGGCCCGGACCCTCTACCGGCGCCTGAGCTCGCGCTCCCCGGCCTTCTCCCCCGCGGCCGCAGGCTCCGAGCAGGCCCCGAGGCTCCGCGGCCAGTACCGGATCCTGCGCCAGATAGGGGCGGGGGGGATGGGGCTGGTCTTCGAGGGCACGGACCTTTCCCTGGAGCGCCGGGTGGCCATCAAGGAGATGCGCTCGGAGCTGCGGCAAGACCGCAGGGAGCGCGAGCGCTTCATCCGGGAGGCCAAGCTCGTGGCCGCCCTCCACCACCCGAACATCGTGGACATCTATGCGATCCTCGAGGAGGGGGAGGAGCTCTGCCTGGTCTTCGAGTTCGTCTCGGGCAGGACGGTCCACGAGATCCTGGGGCGCCAAGGGCCCATGGGCCTGCGCGAGGCCGCTGGGATCTTCCGGGGGATGTGCCTGGCCCTGGATTTCGCGCACGGCCGCGGGGTCATCCATAGGGACCTCAAGCCCTCCAACGTCATGGTCACGCAGGAGGGGCTCACCAAGGTCATGGACTTCGGGATCGCGCGCGTGGCCAAGGACGCGGCCAGCCGCTGTTCGGTGACGAATACCGTGGTCGGAACCCCACCCTACATGGCCCCCGAGCAGGAGCAGGGCCTCGTGCGCCGGGAGTCGGACATCTATTCCCTGGGGGTCTGCCTCTACGAGATGCTGAGCGGCAGCCTCCCTTTCGGCGGCACGGGGGCTGGGATGCTCATGAACAAGTTCAACAAGAGCTACGTTCCGGTCTCGCGCCTGGTCCCGGGCCTTCCCCCGGCAATCGACGAGGTCCTGGCCGGGGCCCTCGAGCCCGAGCCCGAGAAGCGCTTGCGCGGCGCGGGCGAGTTCCTGGCCCGCCTGGAGGCCCTGGCGGCCGCGCGGGGGAAGGCCTGAGAGGAGCCGGGAGGGCGGGGACAGGGCGGGAGGGCCGCTTGTCCGTCCACCATTACGATCCCTATTGCCGGCCGATCAGCGTCCTTCCTCGAGGGCGCCCTGCATGACGAAGAGAGCCGCCCGAGGCCAACAACCGGGCGATGGCCCTTCACGGCCATGCCCGGAGAGGGCCACGTAAACGAGAAAGGCCGCAAGGGGGATTTTCCTGCGCAAGGCGCGGCGGCATGCGTGTTGAAGGTTCCCGGCCTATCTGTTATACTTTCCCTGGGGGGTGAATAGGTTCGACGGGCGTCGTGGAGTCATCCGTCGCAGGCCCTGGTTGGCCAGAGCCAGGATAAAATCCGGCCAAAACACAAAAGCCAACTCACAGTTGGCCTGGGCTGTCGCCTAACTAGCGTCAAGTCCACGCCGGTCCCCGACTCCTGCTAGGGGGGCGCCGGCGTCAGGAGCAGGATGCGGAGTTCCCCGCTCTCCTCGTCGGAGGGGCTCCCAAGACCAAACGGGGATAGTCCGGGAGCACTGGTCCGCCGGTTTTTCCCGGATGAAGCCAAGGGCGGACTAAGCCTGTAGGGACGCTGGCGCGCGGCGCTTGGACGCGGGTGCAAATCCCGCCACCTCCACCATTTTCATGGACGAGTCAACCGTACCGGAGCCGGTCCCCGAGGCTCCGGAGCCCCAGGCAGGCGGCCGGCGCCCCAAGCGCCGGCTCGTGCTCTTTCTGGCCGGGCTCTACCTTCTCTCCCTCGGGGCGGCCTGCCTGCTCATCCTCCGGGGCCCGCCGGAGGCCGGCAAAAAGGATGAGAAGGGCAAGGGCCTGCTCTCCCTGGCCCAGAAGGACGCGGTCGGCTGGGTCTCGATCCACGGGC